>JAUHVS010000351.1 GCA_030424955.1 bacterium
GTCGCCCGCGGCCTCGGGGTTGCCCAGGCGCCCCCACAGCCGCACGTCGCCGGCGGCCGCCGCGGTCCAGCGCCGGATGGGCCAATAGGCCGGCCGGCCGGGCGCGCCGCTGGGCTGCATGCCGGACGCGGTGATGCGGGTGAAGGGCGGATCACCGTCGGGCACGCGCCAGGCCGTGCCGTCGAACCAGTGGCCGTCGCCGAAGGGGCCACCGTCCGCCGGAAACTCAATGAAATCCGCAGACTGGTAGTCCCCGTCCCCATCGGCGCTGCGGTCCCAGTACCCGTAGCGCCAGCCCCGGAGGGCCTGCAGCCCGCCGAAGTCCGCGGCGCTGTCGGCCAAGGGCTCGGCGGGCGTCGGCGCCGGGGCGCGGTCCCAGCCGATCCCCAGCGCGCGGGGGGCCCAGCGGAAGTCGAGGTAGTCCACGCCGCGCCAGCCGTCGTCCTCAGGCTGGCTGGGCCGCACGTGGGCCAGGTCCCCTGCCCCGGCGAGCACGGTCTCCTCGGCGGCCATGCCTGGGCCATAGGACACGTCGGCGTACTGCGCGCCAAAGTCCACCTGGTCCAGGCGCTCGCCGAGCGGGGTCGAGAGCCGCAGAGACTCGCCCTCAGCGGCCAGCCGGAAGTCGGTGTGCAGCGGGCCCGCCGCGGGATCTCTGCGGTCGTTGCCCGACGCGAAGACCACCAGGAAGCCGCCGGGGGGCAGCTCGACCCCGTCCGGGAAGCGCCAGCCGCAGGGGGTGTCGGGCTGGTCGCTCAGGCAGTGGCCCCCCAGCGGGTACGGGTCGCGGGGGTTGGGGTTGTAGAGCTCGATCCAGTCGCTGTCGGCGCCGTCCTCGTCGCGCAGGCTGCCGTCGTTGCGGGCCATGATCTCGGTGATGCGGGGGGGCGCGAGCGGGGGCGGGCCGGCGTCGGGCTCGGCCATGTCGGGCAGCGCGAGGTCGGGCACAGCCATGTCGGGCAGCGCGAGATCGGGCACAGCCATGTCTGGCAGCGCCATGTCTGGCAGCGCCAGGTCGGGCTCGGCCATGTCCAGCGGCGCCAGATCGGGGGCGCTCAGGTCGAAGACGGCCGCATCGGCCGCGCCGCTGTCCAGCCGGCCGCCGTCCAGCGGGCCCTGATCCACGGCCTGCGCGTCGGGCGCCACGGCGTCCGGGGGCGCCCCATCCAGCGGCCCCCCGTCGAGGCCCAGATCGGCAGACGCCATGTCCCCGGCCGGCTGGGCGTCAGGCACCGTCGGCTGCCGAGGGCTCGCGCCGTCATCGCAGGCCCAGAGGGCCACACACAGCGCGCTGACGCACCCCCACTGAGCTGACCGACGCATCTCATCCCCCAGTCACATCCCAGGCACGGCACTTGGGGGCAGGGTAGCAGGTTGGCCCGGCCCAGTCGGGCCGATCGCAGCGGGGGCGCGGCCCGGCTGCGCGGGCGCGGGCGCCCCGGGATCAGTCGGTGACGACGTCCACGGTGAGCGTCCACCGCGCGCTGAGATCGCTGTACACATCCAGCAGGTGGTCGCCGCGTCCGGGCGCGTCCAGCGTGAAGGTCAGCACGCCGTCGGCGCCGGCCCGGTCGAACAGATCCACGTCCACCAGCCGCGCGCGGTCGCGGTCCCCGCAGCCGGGGGTCCACAGGTCGAGCTGTAGCTCGGTGCCGGGGTAGACCTGCTCGGTGAACAGCAGCCGCACCCGCACCTTGGCCTGATCCACGTCGGTGCGCACGATGAGCCGCTGGGCCCCGGGGAAGGTGCCCCGCACGTACTCGTCGGGGGCCAGCACGCAGGCCGCGCGGGTCTGGCAGACGGGCACCGACGCGGCGCAGGGATCCTCCAGGCGGCCATCGGTGAAGGCCTGCTCGGCGTCCACGCAGCCCGCCAGGCCCAGGCAGGCCAGCCCCCACAGCGCGTGGCCGAGGGTCATCGCGTGCACAGATCGGGCAGGGCCTCGCCCGGCGGCAGCGCGAAGGGCGCGGGGCAGTCGTAGGGATCGGCCGTCTCGCCGTCGGGCAGGATGCGCCCGCACACCGGCACCACCAGCGTCGGCGCGTTGTGGGCGTCGCTCTGCACCACCAGGATCGCGCGGTCGGGGTCGCGCACGGCGTCCTGATCGAGGTCGTCGTTGGGCTCGGGGTGATCGTAGGTGACCCGCACCCCCGCCACGTCCCCCGGCGCCACGCGGGTGCGATCCGGGCCCTCCAGCGCGAAGGCCGGGTCGCCGTCGACGCCGTTGTGGCCGTCGTTGATCAGGCACACCTCGCGCAGGGTGAGCGGCGCCCCGCAGGTGTTGCGCAGCAGCAGGGTCTGGCGCACCGGCACCCGGGTGGTGTCGAGCAGATCGCCGGGGCTGCCGGCCGGGCGGGCGAGGCGATCGCCCAGGTCGATGGCCGGCCGCGCCGCCTCGATGTAGGCCCCCGTGCACGTGTCCTGGGCGCCGTCGCAGCCGGGCGCGGCCAGCAGGCACAGGCCCCAGGCCCACCTCACGGCGCCGCCCCGACCAGCCAGAAGCTGCGGGTGTCGCCGCCGCCGCGCACATAGGCGTGGTAGGCCTGCCAGAAGGCCCCGGCCTGCGCCTGCGCGGCCGCCCGGGCGTCCTGCACCGCGCGTCGGCCCGCCTGCAGGGCCTGCAGGCGCTCGGCCACGGTGGCCTGGAGTGGGGCCAGCGCATACAGCCGCAGGTCGTGGCGCACTGCCGTCTCGGCGTAGGTCAGCGACCGGCGGGCCTGGGCGTGGGCGACCTCGGCCTCGGCCAGCGACACCTGCGCCGCCGCGTGGGCGAGCCGCCCGTCGGCCAGGGCGAGCAGCGGCGCCGTCGCCGCCCCCAGCTGCACCTCGGCCGCCACCTGACGCCGCCAGTGGCGCAGCTGCCCCGCCTGGGCGCGGGCCTCGGCCACGCGGGCGCGGGCCACCACCACGGCGTCCTCGGCGTCCGCCACCCGCCGCCGCGCGGCCGCGGGCAGCCGCGGGTCCTGCACCGACAGGGGGGCGACGCCACCGCCACAGCCAGCGAGGGGTGGCAGGCCCAGCAGGATCAACAGGCCCAGCCCGAGCCCCCTGGCCCGGGCGCGCCACGGGCGCCGCACAGCGCTCATGGCGTGCCTCCCAGCCGGGCGCCACCGGCGCGGCCCTGGGGGTACCGCGTCAGCGCCTCATCGGCCGCGGCCGCGAGGCCCGCCTGCCGCAGAGCGTCCGCGAGGTTCTGCCGCCCTGCCTCCAGGCCCCCAGCCGCCGCCCGCGCGAAGCTCGACAGCCCCCCGCCGATGTCGCCGGCCGCGCGCTGGGCCAGGCCGAGGGCGTTCAGCTCTTCAGCGCCGCCACCGGCCCGCACCGCGGCCGCCAAGGGCAGGCGGGCCGCGTGGGCATCCCCGGCCGCCAGCAGCGCCTCGCCCAGGGCCCGCAGCGCGGCGACGTCCTCGGGGTTCTTGGCCACCCGGGCGCGCAGATCATCCAGCGTGGCGTTGGCCGCCGCCGGCCGCCGGGGCCCCAGCGCGTCCATGGTGAGGGCGTCCTGCGCCGGCGCCTTGCCCGACAGGCACGCCCGCGCGGGGGGGCCGAAGCTGGACCGGCTCCAGGCCTGGGTGGCACAGGCCGAGAGCGCCTCCCCCGCCATGGTGCGCAGGCCGTCGGCCCGCGCCGCGAGGCCGGCCTTGAACCGGGCGGCCTGCTCGCCCGACAGCGCCGACGGCGCGGCCAGCGTGCCCAGCCGGGTCGCGACCTGCCCGGCCACGTAGGCCCACCGCCCCAGCGCCGCCGCCGTCACCGCCGGATCGGCCTCCCGCGCCGCCTTCAGGTAGGCCTGCTCGGTGACCTCGACCAAGGTCACCAGCTCGGTCACCGCGTCGATGTCGTCCCCCGGCTCGAAGGTGAGCAGGGTCTTGGCCAGCGCCTCGGCCTGGCCGTACAGGGCCGTCGCCAGGATCGCCGGCGCCACGCCGGCGCCCCGCTCCACCACCCGCTGCAGGGTCGCCTCGCCGTCGTCCAGCTGGCCGGCGCGCACCTGCGCCAGGCCCAGCACCGCCCACACCCTGGGATCCCCCGCCGACGCCAGCGGCTTGAGCTGCGCGATGGCCTCGGCCGGCGGCGCGTAGCGGGCGGCCCAGTCGGCGATCCGCGCGGCGGGCTCGGCCCGCTGGGCCGGCTCCGTCACCGCCTTGAGCGCCTGGCCAAACTCGGCCAACGCCCCCGCCCCGTCGCCCAGCTGCAGGCGCAGCTGGCCGGCGGCCGTCGCCAGCGCCACCTGGTCGGGGCCCGGCAAGGCCGCGGCGCGGGCGTACACGGCCACCGCCCGGTCCAGCTCGAAGCGCGCCGCCGCCGCGCGGCCCAGCGCCGCCAGCAGCCCGGCGAGCTGGGTCGACTGCGGGTACTCCCGCTCGATGCGCCCGGCCAGGGCCGCCATCGCCGCGGTGTCACCCGCCGCGCGCGCCGCCACGAAGGCGTTGAGCAGGGCCCGCTCGCCAAGCGCCGTGCCCTTGAAGCGGTCGGCGAAGGCCGCCAGCTCGGCCTGGGGATCGCCCCCCTCATCCCCCGCCGCCGCCAGCGAGAGCTCGTCGAGCTGCTGCTGCTCGGCCGCCTGCACGATGGGCCCGATGCGGGCCTTCACCGCCGGGCTGACCGGGCTGTCGGCCGCCGCCAGGCGGCGCCCGGCGTCGATGAGGCCCAGGAAGTCGTTGCGGGTGCTGTAGGCGTCCAGCAGCAGGTCGACCGCGGCGTCCCCCTCGGCGGTGCCGGCGGCCTCGAAGGCCACGGCCTCCAGCCGATCGCCGGCCTCGCGGAGCTGCCCCTGGTCGTACCAGCTGCGCGCGATGGCGAACTTGACCTTGCGGGCCTGGTCCGCGGTCAGCCGCCCCTCGGCGAGCAGCCGGCCGCCCGCCCGCCGCAGCTGCGCGCGGGCCAGCACCCGCTCCACGCGGCTGCGCTCGCCGGCCGGCGCCTGCAGCGCGGTCTGGAAGTGCACCACCGCGTCGTACAGCGCCTTGCGCGCGAGATCGGTGCCCGGCTGCGCCTGCGCCGAGGCCAGGTACCAGCGGCCCGCCTCGAAGTCCGCGTCCGCCGCGCTCAGCACGTCCGCCAGGTTCTGCACCACCGCCCCCCGCGACTTGGCCGCCGGGAAGGCCGCGAGGTGCGCCCGGTACGCCTGCGCCACCTGGGCGGCCAGCGCGGGGTCCACGGCGTCGCCGCGGCGCGCCTCGAACAGCGCCTCCTGCCCGCGGGTGCCCAGGTCGCGCACGATGGCCTCGAACTCGTCGACGGTGCGGGCGCGCTGATCCGCCGTCAGCCCGGTGCGCCGCAGGTGGCGCCGCACCACGGCCGCGATGCGCGTGGCGTCCTCGCCCACGGTCTGGTAGCGGCCCGTCTTGCGGATCGCCCCGTGCAGCAGCCGCGCGTCCTCCAGCCGCTGGGGATCGTCGGGGCCCACGTCGAGCAGCTCGCGGGCCACCGAGAGCGCCCCAAGTGCCTGATCCATCACGCCAAAACGGTCGGCCATGCGCTCCAGCGCCGCCACGTAGGCGGCCCGGCCGTGGGCCCGGGCGCGCAGGTAGGCGGCGGCCTGATCGGGGGCGCGCTCCCGGCTGTAGCAGTACACCAGATCCACCAGCGCCTCGCGGCGCACGTCGATGGTGGCGCCCGCCAGCGCCCTGCCCTCGAGGGCGCGGGTGCGGTCGATGGCCTGCTCGAAGGCGGTCAGGGCCCCGGCGCAGTCGCCCTCGTTCACCCGCACCCAGCCGAGCTTGTAGAGGGCCAGCCCCACCGTGCGGCTGGGCGGGCCCTTGGTGATGCGCTGGTAGGCCTTGCCCGCCGCCGCCATCTCGCCGCGGTCGAAGTGATCGTCGCCCAGCACGATCAGCGCCTCGGCGGCGAGGGGATCGGCGGGAAAGCGGGTCACGAGCTGGCCCAGGGCCTCGCGCATCGCCGGGTAGTCCCCCAGCTCGCGGTGCTCCTGGCCCAGGTTGAACCACGCCCGCGGCGCGTTGGGGCCGTCGGGCCAGTCCCGCAGCACGCGGGCGTACAGGTCGATGGCCTGCCCCTTGAGCACCCGCACCTGGGGCACGTGCAGGGCCTTGGCGTCCCCCTCGCGGGCCTTGGCCACCTGGTAGTGGTAGCGGGCCTCCTCGCCGATGAGCTCGGCCAGGCGCACCCACAGCTCGGCCTCGTGGGGCGTGCCGCGGTTGCGGGTCAGGGCGATGCGGGTCTCGGCGATGGCGTTGCGGGCCTTGGTGATCTGCGCGCGCAGGGCCTCGACCCGGGGGGGATCGGGCAGCACGGGCGGCGGCGCCCCGCAGGCCGCCAGCACCGTCAGCGCGACGCTCAGCGCGACTCGATGCATCGGTCCTCCGCCTGTACCACCAGATCATCCAGCTCGTCGGTCCAGAACTCCCCCGCGAACCGGAACACCGCGCGCGGCCCACCCGCGGCGAAGGCCGGGGGCGGCGCCTCGGTGGGCGCCCCGACCGGCCGGCGCCGGCCG
>JAUHVS010000352.1 GCA_030424955.1 bacterium
GGCGGCTGGAGGGCCAGGTGGACGACGCCGTCGCGGCCGTCGCCGCCGAGGGCACCCTCGACGCGCAGGCCTGGCGCTGGAGCGCCGACGCGTGGTCGGCCCGCAGCGACCACCGCACGCCGGGGCCCGCCCAGCCCGACCCCGTGCGCATCGAGCCCCCCGCCCAGGTGGACGTGGGCCGCGAGGCCGTGGCGACGGTGCACAGCCCCTACGCCGGCCGGGCCCTGCTCACCGTCGAGGCCGACGAGATCCACACCGCCCGGTGGGTGGACGTGGTGGCCGGCCCGAACCGATTCCCGTTTACGATCAAGCAGTTCACACCCAACGTGTACCTGGGGGCCTTCGTGCTGCGGCCCCAGGACCCCGACCAGCCCGGCTGGCGGCCGAGCCGCGCGGCGGCGGTGCTGAGCGTGCCGGTGGATCCGGGCCCCCGGGCCCTGCGCCCCAGCCTGGCCGTGCCCGAGGCCGTGCGGCCCAACCAGCCGCTGACCATCGCGGTGGACGCCGGCCGCGCGGGCGCCGGGGCCTTCGCGGTGGTCGCCGCGGTGGACGAGGGCCTGCTGCAGCTCACCGAGTTCAAGAGCCCCGATCCCAACGCCCTGCTCTTCGCGCGGCGGGCCCTGCGGGTGGACACCTATGACACCTGGGGCTGGGGCTTCACCCAGCCGGCGGGGGGGCGGACCAGCGCCCCCGGTGGCGGCGCCGGCGAGGGCGGCGGCCTGGAGGCCGTGGTCAAGCCCGTGGCCCTGTGGCAGGGGCCCGTCGCCCTGGACGCCCAGGGCCAGGGCACCGTGACCTTCGACGTGCCCGCATACCAAGGCCGGCTGCGGATCATGGCGGTGGTGGCCGACGCCCGGCGCGCCGGCGCCGCCGAGGCCGCCGTGGTGGTGCGCGATCCGCTGGGGCTCACGGTGTCGGCGCCGCTGACCCTGGTGGCGGGCGACCGCGCGGTCGTCCCCGTGTTCGTGCACAACCTCACGCAGGCGCCCCAGGCCATCACCGCGCGGCTCACCGCCGACGCCGGCATCGAGCGGGTGGGGCCTGAGACGCGCACGGTGACCCTGGCCCCCGGTGAGGGGCAGCCGGTGGCGTTCGAGGTGCGGGCGACGGGCCGGGACGGTCAGGGGGTGCTCGCCGTCGAGGTGTCGTCGGCGGCCCACCGCTCGACGGACACGCGGCGGATCACCCTGCGCCCCCGCGGCGTGCGCCACGAGGTGGTGGACCGCCAGGCCCTGGCGCCCGGGGAGACCCTCACGCTGGCCCCGAGCGGCGCCTTCCTGCCCGGCACCGAGGGCTGGACCGTGCTGGCGAGCGCCACGCCCGACGACGACAGCTTCACCCACCTGCGCGGGCTCATCGAGTACCCCCACGGCTGCCTGGAGCAGACCTCGAGCCGCCTGCGCCCGCTGCTGGCCCTGGGCACGCTGGTGGAGGATCTGGGCGCCGCCGGGCCCCGCAGCCTGGCGCCGCTGGTGCAGGCGGGCGTGGCGCGGCTGTGGCAGATGCAGACCGCCGACGGGGGCTTCGCCTACTGGCCCGGCGGCCCGGTGTCGCACCCCTGGGGCACGCCCTACGCGGTGATGCTGCTGCAGGACGCCGAGGCCGCAGGCTACCCGGTGGACCGCGACCGGCTGGGGCTGGCCCTCGACTGGGTGGCCCAGCGCCTCGACGCCGGGGCGCTGCCCCCGCTGGCCGCCGCCTGGGGCCACGCGGCGCTGGCCCGCGGCGGGCGCGCACAGCTGGGCGCGCTGCGGCGGCTGGTGGAGGGGCTCCCGCAGCCCCTGCTGGGCACGGATCGGGAGCGCGCGGCCTTGCTGTGGTCGGCGCTGTACCGGGCGGGCGACCGCCGCCACGGGGCCGCGCTCAAGGCCCTGGTGGCCGCCCCCGCCGAGCGCGATGGGCCGCGCCGCACCTTCTGGAGCGTGCAGCGGGGCGAGGCGGTGGCCCTGGCCGAGGCGGTGGCGGTGCTGGGCGCCGATCCGGCCCTGGCGCCTGGGGCCGCGGCCCTGGCGGCCCACCTGCGCGGGCGGGACACCCGCACGCTGGCCACCCCCGAGCTGGGCTGGACCCTGGCCGCCCTGGGGCGCTGGCGCACGGCGCAGGCCGAGCTGAGCGCCCCGCCGGTGGTCGAGGCCGCGGGCGCGGCCGTCGCCCCGAGCGGGGTGGCCCGCTGGACGCTGCCCGGCGGCGCCGCGCAGGTCCGGGCCGCCGCCGACGCCAGCGATCCGACCTGGATCACCGTGCTGCGCCGGGGCGTCGCCCCCCCCGAGTCCGCGTGGACGGGCCACGCCGGCCTGCGCCTGACCCACACGCTGCTGGACGCCGAGGGCCAGCCCATCGACCCCACCGCCGTGCGCCTGGGGCAGCTGGTGTTCAGCCGGCTGACGGTGCAGAACCCGAGCGCCGAGGCCGTGCCCCACGTGGCCCTCGTGGCCGCGCTGCCCGCCGGCCTGAGCGTGGAGCCGGGGCGCCTGGGCCGCGTCGCCACGCCGGCGTGGGCCGACGGCGAGGCCGCCTGGCAGGTGTCGCATGTGGACGCCCGCGACGATCGCTTCGCGGCGTACGGCGCGCTGCCCGCCCGCACCACCGTGCAGGTGGTGCACGCCCTGCGCGCGACGGCGGCGGGCACCTTCCACGCGCCGGGGGCCGAGGTCGAGGCCATGTACGCCCCCGACCGGCGGGCGCGGCTGCCCGCGGGCGAGCTGACCATCGTCGCGCCGTTCCCCGAGCACATCTGATCCGGCATGCTCTGGACGATGGCCCGCCTGCCCCTCTCGCCCCGCTGGCGTCGCCGCCTGAAACGCCTGGCCCTGCTGGCGCTCACGCTGGGCGCCCTGGCGGTGGGCGGCTTCTTCACCCTGGCCTACACCGTGCCGCTGCCCGCGCGGCTGACCGTCGGCGACTCGGTGGTGGTCACCTGGCGCGACGGCACCGTGGCCCACGTGTTCCTGGCCGACGACGATCGCTGGCGCATCGCGCCGGCCGACGTCGATCCGGCGTACGTCGAGGCCCTGCTGCGGCTGGAGGACAAGCGGTTCTACAGCCACCCAGGGGTGGACGGGGCGGCCATCGCCCGCGCCGTGGGCCTCAACCTCGCCCGGGGCCGCCGGGTGTCGGGGGCGTCGACGCTCACCATGCAGCTCGTGCGGCTGCTGGAGCCCCGGCCGCGCACCTACCGCAGCAAGCTCATCGAGGCCTTCCGGGCCCTGCAGCTCGAGCTGTTCTTGAGCAAGCGGCAGATCCTGCACCACTACCTGCGCTTCGTGCCCTACGGCCGCAACGTCGAGGGCGTCGAGGCCGCGGCGCTGACCTACTTCGGCCACCGCGCCGACGCCCTGACCCCCGCCGAGATCGCCACCCTGCTCGCCGTGCCCCAGGGGCCGCGCACCCGGTCGCCGAGCGCGCGCCGGGCGCCGGTGCTGCGCCGGGCCCGCGACGACATCGCCGCGCGGCTGCTGGCCCAGGGCGCGCTGCACGCGGTGGGTCAGGCGGCCGATCCGGCCCAGGTGTTCGCCCAGGTGCGCGGCGCCCCGGTGCCCACCAGCTACCGCCCGTTCCCGCGGGACCTGCCCCACGCCGCCCGCTGGCTGCGGGCCCAGGCGAACCCGCGGGACCGCCGGCTGCCCACCACCCTCGACCGCGGCCTGCAGCGCCTCGCCCAGGCCCGCCTGACCCGCGGCGTGGACGCCCTGAGCGCCCGCGGCGTACAGCACGGCGCGGTGGTGATCATCGACCACACCACCGGCGAGGTGCGGGCCCTGGTGGGCAACCCCCGCTTCGGCGCGGGGCCCGGCCAGCAGATCGCCGCCTTCGCCACGCCGCGCTCCAGCGGCAGCACCCTCAAGCCGCTGATCTTCGCCCGCGCCATCGACCGGGGCCGCGTGCTGCCCGGGGTGGCCGTGCCCGACGTGCCCCAGGCCCGCGCGGGCTGGACGCCGCGCAACTTCGACGGCCGCTACGCCGGCGTCGTGCGCCTCGACGACGCCCTGGCGCGCTCGCTGAACGCGCCCTTTGTGGATCTGCTGGCCGACCTGGGCGTGCCGGCCCTGCTCGACGATCTGCACAGCCTGGGGGTGGGCCCGCTCGCCCCGGCCGACACCTACGGCCTGTCGGCGGCGGTCGGGGGCGTGGCCCTGAGCCCGCTGGCCCTCGCGGGGGTCTACACCGCCCTCGCCGGCGACGGGCGGTTCTTGGGGGTGCGGGTGCGCCGCGACGCCGACCGGCCGGCGCCGCGCACGCTGTGGGGGCCCGGCACGGCCTGGCTCACCCGGCAGGTGCTGCGCCGGCGGGATCGCCCCGACTTCCCCCTGCGCCGGGCGGCCACCGGCGCCCCGGCCGCGTTCCACTGGAAGACCGGCACCAGCACCGGCCTGCGCGACGCCTGGGCCGTGGGCTCAGGGCCCCGGCTCACCATCGCCGTGTGGCTGGGCAACCTCGACAACCAGCCCAGCCCTGCGCTGGTGGGGGCGGCGGCGGCGGGGCCGCTGCTGTTCGATCTGCTGGAGGCCACCGCCACCCCGGCCGACGCGGCCTGGGTCGACGCGCGCCCGTCAGATCTGGTGACCGTGGCCGTGTGCGCCGACACCGGCTGGCCCGTCGGCCCCGCCTGCCCCACCCACGGCGAGGCCCTGGCCCCCGCCCACGCGGTGGCGCCCGTCGACCCCTACCACCGCTGGCTGACGGTGGACGCCCGCACCGGCGAGGCGGTGGATCCCCGCTGCCGCGGCGCCCAGGCCCGCGCCCGCCGCAGCGCCCTGGTCTGGCCCGCCGCCGTGCGCCGCACCCTGACGGCGCTGGGCCACCCCCCCGCCCCGCTGCCCGCCCCGGCCGCTGACTGCCCGCCCCGCCTCGGGGGGGCCCCCCGGGTGATCAACCCCGCGCCCGGCGAGATCGTCGAGCGCATCCCCGGCGTGCCGCCCCGCGCCCAGGCCGTGCCCCTGCAGGCCGATGTGGACGTGCCGAGCGGCCCGCTCAGCTGGTTCGTGGACGACCAGCCCATCGGCCAGGCCGAGGCCGACGCCCCGCTGTTCTGGCCCCCCACCCCCGGCACCCACGCGGTGCGGGTGGTGGACGCCGCGGGCCGCACCGGCGGGGCCACCCTGGTGGTGCGGTAGGCGGCGCCCCCCCGCCCTGCGCCGGCCTTGTCCTGGGCCCGCGGGGGGGCCAAGCTGGCGGCCCAGCTTGGGGGGTTCACATGGCCACGCGCGACGCCGTCACCGACCAGTACGAACGCTACGCCTACCCCGACCCCGCCGTGGGGGTGGCCCACCGCATCGTCTGGAACGATCCGGGCGTGTACCACTGGCTGTACTGGCCCGACCGCGCGCCCTGGGCCCACCGCGAGCTGCTGGTGGCGGGCTGCGGCACCAGCGAGGCGGTGGCGCTGGCCCTGCGGGATCCGCAGTCGCGGGTGGTGGGCATCGACATCAGCGAGGCCGCCCTGGCCCACCAGCAGGCCCTGGCCGACACCCACGGGGTGGCCAACCTCACGCTGCGCCACCTGCCCATCGAGCGGGTGGGCGAGCTGGGCCGCACCTTCGACTTCATCAGCGTGGCCGGCGTGCTGCACCACCTGGCCGATCCCGCGGCGGGCCTGAAGGCCCTGGGCGCCGTGCTGCGGCCCCACGGCGTCATCGTGGGCGCCGTGTACGGCGCGCACGCGCGGCTCGGGGTGCACCTGGTGCAGCAGGCCCTGCGCGAGCTGGGCGCCGGGCGCGACGCCGACGGCGTGCAGCTCGCCCGGGCGGCGCTGGAGGGCCTGTCGCCGCAGCACCCCGCCCGCGCCTGGGTCGCCGCGACGGCGCCCATCTGGGGGCCCGACGCCCACATCGTCGACGCCTGGCTGCCCGCCCGAGAGGCCACCTACGACGTGCCGGGCGTGCTGGATCTGGTGGCCCGGGCCGGGCTGACCTTCCAGGGGTGGTTCAACAACCAGCCCTACCACCCCGACGGCCTGTGGGCGCCCGAGCACCCGGCCCACGCCGCCCTCGCCGCCCAGCCGGCCGAGGCGGTGTGGCGCACCATGGCCCGCCTGTCGACGCCCAGCGATCACTGCTTCATGGTGTGCCGGCCCGATCGGCCCCACGCCCAGTACGCGCTGGACCTCGACGGCCCCGCCCTGGACGCCCTGGTCCCCGGGCCGCGCTTCCCGCCGGCCCCCCAGCACCCCCCGGTGCCCTACGATCCGCGCCACGCCGTGCAGACCGCCCTGTACCGGCGAATCGACGGCCACACCCCGGTGGGCGCGCTGGGCAGCGACCTGGGCCTGCCCGTCGAGCCCCCCTGGCTCGCCGACTACACCCGCGCCTTCGTGCGGCACCTGTGGCGCAAGGACGCCGTGTACCTGCGCCACGCGATCGCCCCCGCCTGAGTCAGGTCAGAGCCGCAGCGCCCCGCTGGCCAGGGCCGCGCGCGCGGCGTCATCCAGGGGCCG
>JAUHVS010000353.1 GCA_030424955.1 bacterium
TGGCGCCGGCGGCGCTGGCGGCGCTGGCGGTGCGGGCGGCGCGGGTGGTGCCGGCGGCGCGGGTGGTGCCGGCGGCGCCGGTGGTGCCGGCGGCGGTGTCGCGCTGAAGGGCTTCGGCGAGGAGTGCCGGGTGCCGGCGGGCTGCGACAGCGACAGCGCGGACTGGCCTGACTGCATCAACGACGAGTGCGCCAGCGGCAACTGCAACCTCCCCGGCCTGGACGGCGTGGTGGGCTACTGCACCCGCGACTGCATCCGCGACGACTTCTGCGAGGGCGCCGCGGACGGCCCCTACGGCACGAGCTACGTGTGCGAGACCGACGGCATCAACGGCGTGTGCGCGCCGGGCAGCGGTCAGCGCTGCGACGGGCCCGGCAACGGCGCCTGCGCCGACGAGTCCGAGGTCTGCGTGTTCCAGCTGGTGTTCGCCGCGGACGCGACCTACGGCGCGACCTGCCAGCCGCCGCACCCCGACGGGCTGCCCGGCGGCAGCCAGTGCGACAGCGACGCCGGCCTGGTCTGCGCGAACAGCAACTGCCTGCTGGGCGGCTGCCGTGAGTTCTGCGATCCCGACGCCGAGACCAACCCGTGCAGCGACGCGGAGCAGTGCTACAACAACTTCCCGTTGTCGTCGGACGGCTCCATCGCCCTCGACATGTGCCTGCCGAAGTACTGCGAGTCTGACTCGGAGTGCCCCGGGGACATGATCTGCAACATCGCCCTGGACTTCGCGGGCGACCCCTTCATCGTGGGCTTCTGCGCCTTCCCGTCCACCGACCCGAACGCGGCCGGCCCGGGCGAGCGCTGCAACGACGACACCAACCCGTGCGACGTGGTGTGCCTGGGCGAGGGCGACACCTCGTACTGCGCGCACATGTGCGACGACGACAGCGACTGCGTCAACGGCACCTGCTCGATCATCAACTTCGGCATCGACAACGAGGGCAACTCCGCGCCCTCGCAGCTGTGCGTGCCCGCCACCGGCTCCGGCCGGACCTGCGGCAACAACGCCGACTGCGCCCCCGACGGCGACATCCCCCAGGAGGCGTGTGAGTACGTCGTCCGCGGGCAGGTCACCAACGGCCGCCCCGAGGGCGAGCAGTACGCCGAGGGTCGCTGCGCGGCCATCCCCGCGAACGCGGTCGCCATCGGCGAGAGCTGTGACGCCAACAACCCCTGCCAGAGCGAGGGCCTGTGCCTGACCGCGGGCGGCCAGAGCTTCTGCTCGGCCACCTGCTCCGCCACGGCGGACTGCCCCGCGGGCTTCGCCTGCGGCGGCCTGCAGCTCACCCAGGAGCTGACGGCCGGCGTGTGCGTCGAGGACGGCGGCAGCCTCGCGATGTGCGCGGCGGACGCCGACTGCCCCAACGCGGGCGAGTACTGCGCCTACAACGTGCTGCCCAGCCCCGATGGCCTCGTGCTCGAGCAGATCTGCCGCGCCGGCCGCGAGGGCGGCGCCGCCCCGGGCGCTGAGTGCGCGCAGAACTCCGGCTGCCGCAGCCGCATCTGCGAGGCGCGCTCCACCATCATCGGTGAGCCGGGCTACTGCCTGGGCGCCTGCACCGCCGACGAGCAGTGCAGCGAGGACGGCACGATCACCTGCGAAGAGTTCCGCTTGAGCCTGGGCAACGACCCCGAGGATCCCGCGGACGACCTGATGGGTGGCTTCTGCGTGCCCGGCGGGCTGTGCGACAGCTGCAACGACCTCGGCACCGCCCCCTGCGGGGGTGGCTTCGTCTGCAGCCGCGTGCGCTTCGATCGCCAGGGCCAGGACGACCTGTTCGGCGGCGCCTGCCTGCCCTCGTGCGCGGGCCCCGACGGCGAGTGCCCCGCGGGCCACACCTGCGGCCAGGCGCTGGACGACGATGGCCAGGCCATCGAGGGCCGCTTCGCCTGCCTGCCCGACGCCCCCAACGACACCTGCGCCCGGGCTCGCCCGCGGTTCTGAGTCGCAGGCCCCCACCCTGGGGGCCGCCCGCCGGCTATGCTGGCGCCATGTCGTGGCGCCCCCTCCTGTGCCTGCTGTGGTCGGTGAGCCTCGCGCCTTCGGGCGCGCTGGCCTCCTGGCCCGATCCCATCCTGCACACCGTCAGCCTCCGCCTGCGGACCGCGCCGGCGCTGTCCGCGCGCCCCGCCTGGGTCGCCGAGGGCGCGGAGGACGCCCTGTGGCTTCGCGGGGCCGCAGCCGACTGGGCCATCGACTGGCGCGATCCGGGGGCGGTCGAGGGGCTGCTGCGCGGCGTCATCGTCGCCACCCGCGCCGCGGAGCCGGATCACGGCGCCGAGCTGCTGGCGGTCTACACGGCGGGGCCCGTGGACCGCGCGCCCTTCTACCTGCCGCTGGCGAACGACGTGCGGGGGCTGGGCTACGGGCACCTGGGCCTGGCGCCCGGCGAGACCTTCCGCTCGGGGGTGGATCCGCGGCTGGACGGCGTGGCCTTCCTGGGCGATCTGCCGTCGGCGCTGGCCGATCCGGCGCGCGCCCGTGCGCTGTTCCTGCACGAGGTGGGGCACCGCTGGGGGGCCTACGTGCACGTGGCCGGTGAGGGCCCGGCAGACGCCGCGCTGGGGCGCGCGTGCAGCCACTGGTCGTACTTCCTGCACAGCGAGGGCTCGGCGCTGGAGGGCAACCGCTGGATCGCCGCGGGGCCCGGTCGGTGGGCGCCGCAGCCCGTCGACGCCCCCGGCTACAGCGATCTGGATCGCTACCTGATGGGGTTCTTGCCCGCCGCAGCGGTGGCCCCGGCGTGGCGCCTGGCGGTGCCCACAGCGCCCTGCGCTGAGCCGGCGCGGGGGGGCGTCGCCAACCCGGCGTGGCAGGGCCCCGTGGGGGCCGAGGGCGGGCCCATCGTCGAGGCTGAGGCCATCGAGGTGACGGCGGCGCAGGTGCAGGCCGCCGAGGGGCCACGGGTGCCGGCCTGGCCCGACAGCCCACAGCGCTGGACCGTGCGCTTCGTGGTGCTGCTGGGCCCGCAGGACGCCGCCCCAGGCCCGGCCATGGCAGGGCTGCGCCGGGGGCTGACGGCGGCGTGGATGGCCGCCGCGGGCTCACCGCGGGGCAGCCAGCCGGTGCTGGCGACGGCCCGGGGCGGGCGCGCGGACGTGCCGGTGCCCGGGGTGGACGCCGACGGGGGCCCACCGGACGGGGGGCTGGCGGACGGGGGACCGCGCGATGCTGGGCCCGACGCCGCGGCAACCGATGCAGCGGTGCCCGACGCGGCGGCGCCCGACGCGGCCCGCACCGACGAGGCGGGGCTGCCCGATGAGGGGACGCCGGCGCTGCGTGATGGCGGCGGGGGTGGGGGGGCCGGCTCGGGGGGCTGCGCCACCACCCCAGCCCCGGGGGGGCCCGCCGGCTGGGGTGTGCTCTGCCTGCTGGCGGCGGGGCTCAGGCGTCGTCGGCGGCGAGGGCCTGGATGCGGGCGTGGCTGTCGGCCAGCTTCGCGAGCTGCGCCTCCAGCTCGGCCTGCCGGGCCTTCTCCTTGGCGACCACGTCCTCGGGCGCGCGGCTGACGAAGCGCTCGTTGCCGAGCTTCTGCACGACGCCATCGAGCTGCTTGCGGGCCTTGGCGGTGGCCTTCTCGAGGCGCGTCAGCTCCTCGCCGAAGTCGATCAGCCCGGCCAGGGGCACGAACACGTCGATGCCGTCGGCCATCTGCATCGCGGCGCCCTTGGGCCGCTCACCGCCCGCCTGCACGGTCAGCTCGGTGATGCGCGCCAGGCGGCTCAGCAGGGTCGCCTCGGCGGTCAGCAGCGCTGCCGTCTCGGGGGTGGTCGCCCGCAGCACAACGGGCACCGGCTGGCCAGAGCCCAGGTTCAGCTCGCCGCGGATGTTGCGCACGCAGCCGATGATGGCCTTGAAGGTCTCGATCTGGCCCTCGGCCTCGGGGTCGGCGGGGAAGTCGCCGGGCCGCGGGTACCGGGCGACCATCAGGGCCTCGGCGCGGTCCTCGCCCAGGGGCAGCTTGCTCCAGATCTCTTCGGTGGCGAAGGGGATGATCGGGTGCAGCAGGCGCAGGGCGTTGTCGAGCACCGTGGTCAGCGTCCACTGGGTGGCGGCCTTGGCGGCCTCGTCCTCGCCGTAGAGCACGGGCTTGCTGAGCTCGATGTACCAGTCGCACAGCTCGTTCCAGAAGAACTGGTAGAGCGTCTGGGCGACCTCGTTGATGGCCAGCGCGCCGAAGGACGCCTCCACGGCGTCCACCGCGCGGCCGAGCTGGCCGAGGATCCAGCGATCGGCCCGGCCCAGGGGCCCGGGGGCCTCGGCGGTGTGGGTGTAGCCCTCGAGGTTCATCAGCGCGAACCGGCTGGCGTTCCAGATCTTGTTGACGAAGTTCCGGTTGGCCTCGACCTGGTGCATCGACAGCTTGATGTCGCGGCCGTGGCCCGCGAGGGCCGCCAGGGTCATGCGCAGGCTGTCGCCGCCGTAGGTCTTCGACACGTCCAGCGGATCGATGACGTTGCCCTTGGTCTTCGACATCTTCTGGCCGCTCTCGTCGCGGACCATGGCGTGCAGCATGATGGTGTCGAAGGGCACCTCACCCATGAAGTGGATGCCCATCATCATCATGCGCGCGACCCAGAAGAACAGGATGTCGAAGCCGGTCTCGAGCACGGTGCCCGGGTAGAACGTCTTGAGATCCTGCGTGTTGTCGGGCCAGCCCAGGGTCGAGAAGGGCCACAGGCCGCTCGAGAACCAGGTGTCGAGGACGTCGCTGTCCTGCTGGATGTTGGCCTGACCGCAGTGGGCGCAGGCCGTCGCGTCCTCGCGCTGCACGGTGATCTCGCCGCAGTCCGCGCAGTGCCAGGCCGGGATCTGGTGGCCCCACCACAGCTGGCGGCTGATGCACCAGTCGCGGATGTTGTCCATCCAGTGGAAGTAGGTCTTGGTCCACGACTCGGGCACGATCTTGGTGCGGCCCGAGCGCACGGCCTCGGCGGCGGGCTTCGCCAGCGGCTCGACCTTCACGTACCACTGCTTCGACAGCCGCGGCTCGACCACCGAGCCGGTGCGCTGGCAGGTGCCGACGCTCAGCTTGTGGGGCTCGATCTTGACCAGCAGGTCCAGGGCGTCGAGGTCGGCGACGATGCGCTTGCGGGCCTCGAAGCGGTCGAGGCCCTGGTAGGCCGCCGGCGCGTTCTCGTTCACCTTCGCGTGGGCGTCGAGGACGGTGATGGACGGCAGGTCGTGGCGGCGGCCCACCTCGAAGTCGTTCATGTCGTGGGCGGGCGTGACCTTGACGGCGCCGGTGCCGAAGGCGGGGTCCACCAGGATGTCGTCGGCGATGATCGGGATCAGCCGATCCGTGAGCGGCAGCGCGATGAACTTGCCGATCAGGTGGGTGTAGCGGGGATCCTCGGGGTGCACGGCGACGGCGGTGTCGCCGAGCATGGTCTCGGGCCGCGTGGTGGCCACCACCAGCTGCTCGTCGCTGTCGGCGACGGGGTAGGCCATGTGCCACAGCGAGCCGTCGCGCTCCTCGTGCACGACCTCGAGATCGCTGATGACCGTCTGGGCGCCAGGCGACCAGTTGACCATGCGGTCGTCGCGGTAGATCAGCCCCTCGTCGTAGAGCCGCACGAAGACCTCGCGCACGGCGCGGGACAGGCCCTCGTCCATGGTGAAGCGCTCACGGGACCAGTCGCAGCTGGTGCCCAGGGCGTTCATCTGCTCGGTGATGCGGGCGTGGTAGATCTCCTTCCACTCCCAGACCTTCTCGAGGAACTTCTCGCGCCCCAGGTCGAAGCGGTTGAGCCCCTCGGCCGCGAGCTTGCGCTCGACCACCATCTGGGTGGCGATGCCCGCGTGATCGGTGCCCGGCAGCCACAGGGTGTTCTTGCCGAGCATGCGCGCGTGGCGAACGAGGGTGTCCTCGATGGTGAAGGTCAGCGCGTGGCCCATGTGCAGGCTGCCGGTGACGTTCGGGGGCGGGATCATGATGACGAAGGGCTCGGCGTCGCTGTCGGCGTCGGCCTGGGCCCAGCCGCCGGCGCGCCAGTTCTCGAGCCAGCGGGGCTCGACGTCGCGGTGGTCGTAGACCTTATCGAGGGTGGTGTCGCTCATCTCTCACCCGGCCGCGCGGGGGCGGCTTTGGGGGTGGGGGGCGTCACGGGCGGGGCCATCGAGCCGCCGCCCGACGCTCACCCACCGTTCTTGAAGTTCAGGAAACGTGGGGGGTGGTGCGGACTCAGGCGCCGAGGCGCTCGCGTACCACCTTGGCGATCTCTTCCTTGAGGATCGCCTCGGCCAGCTGGGGGATGATCTCCCAGGCGATGCGCTCGATGATCTCGCGGGGCGCGCCCTCGAGGCTCGGGGCGGCCGAGGCGGCCACGGCCTGCACGGCGGCGGAGACCGCGGCCGGCGGCGCCGAGGGGGCGGCGGGCGCGGCCGCCGGGGGCGGCGGCGTGGGCAG
>JAUHVS010000354.1 GCA_030424955.1 bacterium
GAGGACGTCACCAAGGGGCCGCTGTGGATCGGCGACCGCCGCCGGCGCCGCCGCAGCTGGGCGCTGGACGCCCGCGTGGGCTACCAGTCCTTCTTCGTGCAGCCGTCGGGCGACACCCTGTTCCACCCCACCGCGCTGGTGGGCGCGCAGCTTGAGGGCCAGAACCTGCTGGCCCCCGGCCTGAGCGTGCAGGCGGACCTCGCCCTGGGCGGCGCGCGCACCACCGTCAGCCCGGGCCCCTACGCCGAGACCCTGCCCATCGACTTCCTGATGGTGGTGGGCGGCGTGGGCCTGAGCACCGACTGGTGGCTGGGCGCCGACACCCGCGTGCAGGTGGGCCCGCGGCTGAGCGCGGTGTACCTGCGCCGCGACTTCGTGGACGGCGCCCACCCGCACCAGGATCTGTTCACGCTGTCGCCGGGCCTGAGCGCCAGCGTCGACCACCGCTGGTCGACGCTGCGGGTGGGCCTGACGGCGCGCGCGCACTACCTGCACTACGCCACCGCCGTCGAGGACCAGTCCCTGGGCTTCGGCGAGGGCTACATCACCGTGGGGTATGCACCATGACCACCCCCTCCCCCCGCCCCCGCCCCCGCGCCGTCCCCGGCCTCACCGCCTGCCTCACGCTCGCGCTGAGCCTGGGGCTCGCCGGCTGCGGCGACGACTTCAGCAACCGCCTGTTCGAGGACGACGCCCGCTTCCTGGCCGCCGCCCCCGCCGCGCAGACCCTGCGCATCGGCGGCCCGGTGCAGGGCGAGGGCTTCGCGGCCACGGCGCTCATCGTCGAGGAGCCCGCCGAGCTGTACGTGCTCACCCGCCAGGTCACCCTGAGCCTCAACGGCCTGGCCTTCGGGCTGCTGCACGCGGTGGATCGGCTGGTAGAGCAGGTGCCCACCACCCGCACCGCCGACGGCCGCACCTGGACCCTGCCGCCGCACCCGCTCGACCCGCTCGACACCACCTTCGAGATGCAGCGCGCGGGCGGCCGCTACACCTACGCCCTGCGCCAGGGACGGCGCGACCGCGACGCGGCGCCCCTCACGGTGCTCAGCGGCCACTTCGAGCCCCGCGCCGACGGCGCCGCGGGCACGGGCCAGCTCACCTTCGATCTCGACGCCGCCCGCCGCCTCGGCGCGAGCTGGGGCGAGGGCCTGGTGCAGGTCGACTACACCCTGGGCGACGGCCGCACCGAGCTGGCGATCCGCCTCGAGGGCGTACGCTTCGCCGACCAGCCGGTGCCCGTCGACACCACCTACCGCTTCGAGCGCGGCCCCGACGGCGCGGGCACCTTCGACTTCGCCTTCCCGCTGGAGGAGGACGGCTGGGTGATCATGCGCAGCCGCTGGGACGCCACCGGCGCCGGCCGCGCCGACGCCCTGCGACCCCGCGAGGGCGGCGACCGGCGCATCAGCGAGTGTTGGGATCGGCAGTTCGCCCGCTCGGCGGGCAGCCTCGACCCGCAGGACAGCCCCCTGCCCGGCTGCGCCTTCCCGCTGCCGGCCTTCCCCGATCCCGCCGAGATCCGGGGCGGCGCCGCCGAGGGGCCCTGAGCGAGCGCCGGACGGCCGAGGCCGGCCGTCAGAACAGCCGCAGCACCAGGGCGCGCTCCGCGAAGAACAGCGCGGCCGTCGCGAGGCCGAACAGCAGCACGTTGAAGGCCGCCTCGCGGTCGGCCTCGAAGGCGCCCCGCAGGATCGACAGCGGCAGGGGCATCAGGCCCCGCACCAGGGCGTGCCCGAAGCCGCTCAGCCCCCCGAACAGCCACTGGAACAGCGGCGCCAGCAGCGGCACGTTGATGACGGCGAACAGCGGCCACCACAGCCACGAGATGCTCTCTGACGCACCGGCGGGATCCATCGTCGGCTCCTGGGCGAGGCCAGCGGCGCGGCGCCGCCTTGTGGGCACTCTCGCGCGAATCGGCCGCCGACACCACCCGCCCCCGTGGGGGGCGGCCCGAGCGCCCACGCCGGCGCCCGCGCCGGTGCCACCCGCTGTCTCCATGGGGGCGCGGTCCGCCCCAGCACGCATGGGCTTACGCCCGCCCCCAAGATCGGCCAAGCTGCGCCCGTCGCCACCCGCGGACAGCGGGCAGGGGCCGCGGCGCGCCCGACGCCCTGAGCGACTCAATCGAGCAGCTTGCAGGGAGCAACATGAAGCAATGGCATGGACACTGGGCGCTGTGTTGCGCCCTGGCCCTGGCGGCCTGTGACGACGACACGCCGAGCGCGGCGGCCGACGCCACGGCTGCAGGCGACGCGGCGATGGCCGACGCGGCCGTCGACATGGCGGTGGACGCGGGGATCGAGATCGGCCCCTGCGGCGCCACGCCTGAGTCCATCAGGGGCTGCGCGGACGTGAGCCGCTACGGCGCGTCGCTGGCCCTGGTGGCCCAGCCGCGGCCCCCCGGATCGGCCCAGTGGCAGGCGGTGCAGGACGAGTGCGCGGCGGTGTTCGAGGCCGCTGGCTTCGACGTGGAGCGCCACGCCTATGGCACCGGCGTCAACGTCATCGGGGTCAAGCCCGGCGTGGACCGCCCCGAGGAGCGGGTGCTGCTCAGCGCGCACTACGACCACCTGGGCGAGTGCGCGGGGGCCGACGACAACGGCACGGGCGTCGCCGCGGTGCTGGAGGCCGCGCGGGTGCTCGGCCAGGCCAACTTCGCCCGCACCATCGTGCTGGCCTGCTGGGACGAGGAGGAGTTCGGCAAGGGCGGCTCTGACAGCTACGCGGCCCGCGCCAAGGCGGCCGGGCAGACCATCACCGCCCACTTCGTCTTCGAGATGCTCGGCTACAAAGACGCCACGCCGAACAGCCAGTTCCTGCCCTTCGGCTTCGACCTCTTCTTCGCCGACGCCGCGGCCCAGGTCGACGCGCGCATGTACGCCGGCGACTTCATGGCGATGATCACCCACGAGAGCCACCAGGCGAACGATCCGCTGATCCGCGCGGCACAGGCCGTGGGCCTGCCCCTGGTGCCGGTGGTGCTCCCCGAGGAGCTGCGCCTCGATCCCAGCTTCAGCGCGCTGCGCCGGTCGGACCACGATGGCTTCTGGCGCAACGACCTGCCCGGCCTGATGCTCACCGACACCGCCAACTTCCGAAACCCGAACTACCACTGCTCCCGCGGCCAGGACGACATCGCCGAGGTAGACGTGGACTTCGCCTTCCTGAGCGTGCAGGCCACCGTGCAGGCCGCCGCGGAGCTGGCCGAGGTGGTCACCCGGGCCGGCGCCATGGGCACGCCCCTGACGCCCCCCGAGACCCCGCCGGCCGTCGGGCCCGCGTGCGACCCCCTCGCCCAGGACTGCCCGGGCGGCGAGCGCTGCCATGTGGTGTTTGACAACGGCTGGGTCGAGCGGTGCCTGCCGCAGCCCATGGCCCCGGACGCCCTCGACGCGCCGTGCACCCGCAGCGCCGAGGGCACGGGAGACGACAGCTGCGCGCCCGGCACGCTCTGCGCGTTCTGGGGCCTGCCGCGCACCGAGCCCCAGGAGCGCCGCTGCCGGGCCCTGTGCCAGGCGGACGCCGACTGCGCGGCCGGTGAGGCGTGCCTCGCCCTGGGCACCACGGGCACCGGCGGGTGCACCCCCACCTGCGATCCCGTGGGCGACGACTGCCCCGACGGCATGCGCTGCCTCGTCCTGCCGCACGTCGAGCGCACCCGCTCGACCACCTTCTGTGCCATCGCCGGCGAGCTGCCCGCGGGTGAGCCCTGCACCGCCGACAGCGACTGCGCCCGGGGCGAGTGCGACGCGGGCTCAGGCATCGAGGACCCCGTGTGCCGCGACTACTGCCAGGCCGACGCCGACTGCGGGGAGGGGCTCAGCTGCTTCCCCGTGCTGCCCCAGGCGGGCCTGCCTGCGGGCACCGGCCGCTGCCTGCCCTCGCGCTGATCCCGCTGGCGCCCGTCGGAGCCGCCGCGGCCTGACGGATCCATCGGCGGGCCCCCGCCTGGGCCGCGCGCGAACACGCCCTTGCGCTCGCCTGCGTCGCCGTCGGGTGAGATCGGCGCGACCACGCCGTCCAGCGCGTGAACCAGGCATCAGGAGCGCCCATGTCCCGCCCCACCCACCTCGTCGTTGGCCTCACCGTGTGCCTGGGGATGACCCTGGGCTGCGGATCCGAGGAGGCAGCGCTCCGTGACGTGGCGGCGGCCGACGCCACCAGCCCCGACGCCGCCAGCCCCGACGCCGCCAGCCCCGACGCCGGCTCGCCAGACGCCCGCACACCCGACCCAGTCGACTGCGCCGAGGTGGCCTGCGGGGCTTGGCACAGCGCCTACGACGCCGACGGTCAGCCCCGGCCCGCCTGCAACCCCAACGCCTGCGCGGCGGGGTCGGTCTGTCGCCGGCCCGACATCCCCCTCACCCTCAGCGCGGACGGCGGCGCCTGCCACCCCTATGTCTTGGGCGATCCCGCCGGGATCTGCGTGCCCCGCGCGCTCTTCCAGCAGGCCTGCGCGATCCCCACGGTGTGCGTGCCACAGGCCAGCCCGTGCCTGGGCGCCGAAGAGCAGTGCACCAACCGTATGTGCCCCCAAGTGGACTGCGCGCGGACGGCCGAGCAGCGCTGCCGGGTCGCCCTGGGCGGCCGCTTCAAGCAGGCAGAGGACCCGATCGACTGCCTCGAGGCCGCCTTCGCGGCCGCCGCCCCCCGGACCAAGGTGGTGCTCATCGCGGGCCTGGGTGACTCAGAGTTCACCCTGACGGTCACCTTCGTCGGGGCGGGGCTGGCGATGGTCGACCAGTCCGACATTCATGGCACGATGGGGCACAGCGGCCAATATGGGCCGGTGCGCCCCGAGCCCGACGCCCTGGCCGCCTGCCTGGCCGACATGCGCGCCGCGGGCGTCCCCAATGATGACGAGGGTGAGGACTACCTGGCCTGTGTACGGGCGGCCCTGACGGTGTGCCCTGCCGATCTCGGCCTGCCCACGGTGACCGAGGGGGTGCAGGCGGCGCGCTCGCCCGACTCGACCCCTTGACCCCGCGCTCGCCCCGAGGCCCGGCTACGGCGCGCGGCTCAGCCAGCGCACCGGGGCGCCGGCCACCAGCCCCGCGACGGCCGCACGCAGCGTCGGCTCAGCCGGCAGCGCCGAGAGCTTGGGCACCACCCACACCTCGTCGGGCGCGATCAGCGCGGGGTCGGGGTCGGGGCGATCCAGCCGGGTCAGGCCGTCCAGGTGGCGCGCCAGATCGGGCGCCAGCCGATCGACCCGTTTCTGGATGCGCTGCGCCGCACGGGCCAGCCGCAGCGCCTCGGCGGGCGCGCCGTCCGCCCCCGAGATCACGACCCCCACCCCGTCGCTCCCCAGCCCCACGCGGAGCGCGTGGGCGACCTCGCCGGCCCGCCCCCCCGCCACTTGCAAGACCACCGCGTAGCCCGCCGGCCAGGCGCTGAAGCGGGCCTCGGGATCCAACGCGGCCAGGTGGGTGCAGCCCGAGCGGCGGCCGAGCCAGTACCAGCCGCCACGGCGGATGGCCAGCCGCTCGAGCCCATCGAGGAGCCCCTCGCGCTGCCCATCGGTGAGGCTGGCGAGCCACAGCCGCGCGCCGCTCGGCCCGTCGGTGCGGTACACCTGCGCCTCGGGCGTTGAACACAGCGTCGGGGCCGCCAGGGCGGCCACCAGGGCGAGGGCCAACACCTCAGTCGGCGCGATAGGTGGCCATCTCGAAGCCACCGCTGCTGCGCACCGTCACGACCCCCTGGCCGGCCGCGCCCTCAAGCTCGAAGTCGGGGCAGTCCGCCTGGAAGCGGTCATCGTCGACGAACAGGTCGCAGGTGGTGCCATCGACGGTCACCCGCCACGTGCCGCCCAGCGCGCCAAAGGTCGGAGACGCGCGGCGGTCGAGTTTGCGCGCCACGATGGGCGCCGCGCTCCGCCCCTCAAGCTCGAA
This sequence comes from bacterium, assembly GCA_030424955.1. Lineage (GTDB taxonomy): Bacteria > Myxococcota_A > Bradymonadia > UBA7976 > UBA1532 > JACKDL01. The sequence continues at coordinate 5,898 of JAUHVS010000354.1, forward strand.
GGGGCACTCAGCGCCGCGCCCGTCCGCCCAGATCTCCCCGGTGACCCCGTCGCCCGCCAGCGTCAGATCCACCCCGTAGTCGACGTCGCAGGCTTGCAAGTACAGCCCGCTCGGCAGCCGCCAGCGCGCCTGCACCGTGAAGCCGTCACCCGCGCTGCGCACGCTCAAGCTGGGGTGTGGGCCGTTCACCCCGCTGAAGAAGGTCTCGCTGAAGACCATCGACCAGTCGGCCACCACGACCCCGAAGCCCGCGGCCTTCGCGGGGCCCGGTGGGGCGCCGCCCTGCCGCTGGCCCGCCAGCTCAGCGCCCATGCTCGCGCTGGCCGCCAGCATGCCGTCGGCCCAGGTGCCCTGCCACAGCACACCCGCGCAGCGGGCCATGAAGCCCTCGCTGGTGGTGCCGAGCGAGCAGGTCCCGCCGCCGGCGGCCGCCGCCGTCCACTCACCGCCCAGGAGCCCCAGGCCGGTGCCCGCGGCGGGCGCTGACCGCCAGGCGAC
>JAUHVS010000355.1 GCA_030424955.1 bacterium
GTAGTCGGTGCCCGGGTTGTCCGCCGAGATGGTCAGATCGCCCGGCTGCTCCAGCACGTAGCGGTACACCGCGTCGGGGGCCATGCGGCCACCGCAGCGGTGGAAGTACACGTCGCTGCCCTCGGCGACGGTCTGCCCCATCACCGAGCCGTTGCGCGGGATGAGCGGCGTGTTGACCTCGGGCCGGCACGACTGGTCCTCGGTGCGGTCACCGCGGGCCTGGCAGCCCGGATCGTCGGGCCAGTCCGTCAGGCCGTCCTCGTCGTCGTCGACCGCGTTGCCGCACAGGGGCGGGTCTCCGGCCTCGTCGGTCTCGTCATCGTCCTCGGGGTCGAGGCAGCCCAGGTCCTGCAGATCCACGAAGCCGTCCAGGTCGTTGTCGACGCCGTCGCCGCAGCGGGGCGGGATCTGGCCGTCGTTCTCCTCGAAGCGATCGGCGGCGTAGCGACAGCCGGGATCGTCGGGGAAGTCGATGCGCCCGTTCATGTCGTCATCGCGCAGGTTGGCGCACTGCGGCGGGAACGCCGGGCTGGTCTCGTCGGGATCCGCCGCCCAGTCGCAGCCGGGATCGATGGGGAAGTCGACGAGGCCATCGCCGTCATCGTCCAGGCCGTTGCTGCACACCGGCGCCAGCTCGGCGGGCAGGTCCTCCTCGAAGGGGTGACCCGCCGACAGGCAGCCCGGATCGAAGGGGAAGTCCGAGATGCCGTCGCGATCGTTGTCGACGCCGTCGCTGCACGCCGGCAGGTTCGGGGGATCAACCTCGCCGCCGTCACCCGCCGCGATGCAGCCCGGATCGAACGGGTAGTCGATGCGGCCGTCGTCATCGTCGTCGATGCGGTTGCTGCAGGCCGGGCGCGGCCGGGGATCGATCTCGTCGTCATCGCCCGCCGCCTGGCAGCCCGGGTCGTCGGGGAAGTCGGTCGCGCCGTCCTCGTCGTCGTCCAGGCCGTTGCTACACGCGCTGACCTGATCGGGATCGGCCTCGTCCTCATCGCCGCGGGCGATGCAGCCGGGATCGAAGGGGAAGTCGATGAGGCCGTCCCCATCGTCGTCCTGGAGGTTGTTGCAGATCGCCAGCGGCGCCTGCGGATCGGGATCGCGCTCGTCCTCGTCGTCGGGCCCGACGCAGCCAGGGTCCTCGCCGTCGATCAGGCCGTCGCCGTCGTTGTCCTGGCCATCCACGCACCCCGGATCGAGGCGCTCGTAGTTGAGGCTGAGCTTGAACTGCCCGCCCTGCCCGAAGCCGGTGTCGACGATGACGAAGTACGGACCGACGGCCGCGTTCTCCACCACCGCCGTGCCCTGCTGGCCGTCCTCGCCGCCTGCGCCGCAGGCGATCTCGGACTGCGCCGACGCACACGCGGTGCGCACGTACACGGCGGTCGGGATCTCGGTCTCGGCGTGCACCGTGCTGAACTCGAGCCGGGCGTTGAAGGGGTTGTTGAAGTAGTAGATGACCTCGGGCGTAGCGCGGCCACCGCAGCTGCCGACGCTGTCGTTGGTGCCCCCACGCTCCACCTGGGTGTTGGCGACGATGCTGCCCTGGTCCCAGAAGAACTCGCGGAAGCGCACGCCCTGACCGCACTGGTCCTCTTCGCTGTCGCCGGCGGCGCTCACGCAGCCCAGGTCGAGGGGGAAGTCGACGAACCCGTCGCCGTCATCGTCCTCGTCGTTGGTGCAGGCGGGCAGCGCGATGGGATCGGTCTCGTCGCGATCCGACGGATCCTCACAGCCGGGATCGGACGGGTAGTCCACCTTGCCGTCCATGTCGTCGTCGAGCCGGTTGAGGCACGCCGCCAAGGGCACCTCGTTGACCTGGATCTCGATGACGCCGCCGCGGCCCGTCACGCCGTCCGCGAAGATGTAGTAGTCGCCGCGGGCCACGTTCTCGACCCGCAGGGTCTGGCCCGGCTCCGCCCCGATGGCGGTCTCGGACTGGCAGGCGATCTCGGCGCCGGCGTCGAGGCAGGCGGTCCGCCGCACGTAGAGCGTGGTGAAGGCGTCCGTCGCCGGGTTGGCGGTGGTGATCTCCAGGGCCTCAACGTCGCGGTTGAGCTTGTAGAAGAAGACCACCTCGGGGCTCCCGCGGCCGCCGCACGAGCCCTCGGTCTCGAACTGGCCGCGGCGGCTGTCGATCACGAGCCGCTGCCCGGTCGTGAGCGCCGGGGGATCGTAGGTCTCGCCGCAGGTCCCGCGCTCGTCGTAGTCCGCCGCCGAGGTGCAGCCGTCGTCCTCGGGGAAGTCGATCTTGCCGTCGCGGTCGTTGTCGACGCCGTCCGCGCACCGCGGGGTCACGCCCTTGTCGGTCTCGTCGCGGTCCCCGACCCCAGCGCAGCCGGGATCCTCGGGGTAGTCCACCGCGCCGTCCTGGTCGTCATCGGCGCCGTTCGCGCAGGCGGGCGGCGTGGCCGGATCGGCCTCATCGCCGTCGCCGGCCGAGCTGCAGCCGGGCTCCAGGGGGAAGTCGATGATGCCGTCGCCGTCGTCGTCGAGGCCGTTGGCGCACGCCGGGGGCTCGTCGGGATCCGCCTCGCGGGGATCGGCCACGGAGGCGCAGCCCGGATCGGCCTCGTCGACCAGGCCGTCCCGGTCGTTGTCGATGCCGTCGTTGCACTGGGGCGCGATGGGCTCGTTGAACTCGTCGGCGTCGAAGGCCGAGCCACAGCCCGGATCCTCAGGGAAGTCGATGAAGCCGTCGGCGTCGTCGTCCACCCCGTTGGAGCACGCCGGCGGATCCAGCTCGTCGTCGTCTTCGGGGGACTCGCAGCCGGGATCCGCGTCATCGACGAGGCCATCCCCGTCGTTGTCGCGGCCATCCGCGCACGCGACGAGGCGCGCATCGGGCACGTCCATGTCGGCCGGTGCGCCACCGGCCCCGCCGGCGCCCCCCGCACCGCCCGCGCCGCCGGCGCCGCCCATCCCGGCGGCGCCTCCGGCCCCACCGGGGCCATCGTCCGCCGCACCGCCACCGCCGCCGTCATCGCAGGCGGTCATGGTCAGCGCAGTCAACAGGGCGAGGCCCCTCATCCACCGCAATCGTTCGGTCGTCATGCTCTCCCCAACATGCGTCGGCTGGCTACAGGCCGGGCTCCCCGCCGCGGCGCATGCATCACACAGCGCGGTCGGCCAGCCCGCGCACGGTACTGTACGGGCAGGTGCGCAGTAAACCGCGGTGGGCGGGCCGCCAGCGGCGGTGTTATGACGACCACCGCACACTTGGCCGACGCCCGGGAGACCTCATGCTGCACTGGATGGCCCTCGCTGGCCTCGGCCTGCTGTTGCTGATCTGGCTCAAGAACCTGCTGTCGATGTGGCAGGGCGACGACCAGCCTGCCGAGTGGACTTTGGGCCCCGCCACGGCCCCGGACGGGCTGCCGTCGCCCGCCCCTTCCCTCTCGGTGGTGGTCCCGGCCCGCGACGAGGCGGCGAACATCGAGGCCTGTGTGCGCGCCGCCCTGGCGCTGGACTGGCCGGGCGCGCTGCAGGTCGTGGTCATCGACGACCGCAGCACCGACGGCACCAGCGAGATCCTCGCCAAGCTGGTGGCCGAGGACGACCGACTGCTGGTGGTGGAGGGCGCTGATCCCCCCGCTGGGTGGTTGGGCAAGCCCCACGCGCTGCACCGGGCGCAGCAGCACGCCACCGGCGAGTGGCTGTGGTTCGTCGACGCCGACGTCACCCTCGATCCGCTGGGCGCCCGGCGGCTCATCGGGCGGGCAATCACCCACGGCGCACAGATGGCCAGCGGCCTGGGTCAGCTCGTGGTGTCGTCGTTCTGGGAGCGGGTCGTGCAGACCCGCATCGGCGCCGTCATCGCGGGGGGCAACCCGCTGCCCGAGGTCAACGACCCGAGCCACGAGCGCGCCCTGGCCAACGGCCAGTGCCTGCTGTTCCGCCGCGACGCGTACGACGCGATGGGCGGCCACGAGGCCATCCGCGGCAGCGTCCTGGACGACGTGGACTTCGCCAAGCGCGCCAAGGCGCACGCCGTGCCCTACCGCCTGTACTTCGCCCCGGGGGTCTTTCGGTGCCGCATGTACACGGGCCTCGGCGAGATCTGGCAGGGCTGGACCAAGAACCTGTTCCCCGCCCTCGACTACAGCTGGATCGCCACGCTAGTGGTGGTCGCCCTGCTCTTCAGCGTGAGCGTGCTGCCCTTCGTGCTGCTCGCCAAGAACCTGGCGCTGTGGGCCCTGGGCGTCCCCCCCGCGCTCGACCTCATCGGGCTCGAGGTCGGCATCGTCGCGGTGATCTGGCTGACCGACGCCATCGGCCACCGCCGGCACGGCTACCAGTGGGGCCTCTTCTGGAGCTTCCCCATCGGCATGACCATCGTCTGCGGGCTGTTCCTGAACAGCGCCTGGCGCATCTCGAGCGGGCGCGGTGCGGTCTGGAAGGGGCGCATCGTCGAGGCGGGCCGGCCCGCGCCGCCCCCCACCGACAGCAATTGATGAACCACCATTAAGCAAGCTTGAGCAGGCCACCGGTGCGCCGTAAGGTACCGGCCCATGCGTTGGATCTTCCTCGACCGAATCGATGAGCTGGTGCCCGGTGAACGGGCGGCGGGGCGCAAGGGCGTCGCGTCCAGCGAAGACTACTTCGTCGACCACTTCCCGGGGTTCCCGGTGGTCCCAGGCGTGATCCAGGTCGAGGCGCTCGCCCAGCTGGCGGGTAAGCTGATCGAGGTCTCCGTCTATGCCGACGAGGGCCGCTGGGTCTGCCCGATCCTGAGCATGGTCCGCCGCGCCAAGTTCCGGCGCTTCGTGCGCCCGGGCGACAGCCTCAAGCTCGAGGCCTTCATCGACAGCGTGCGCGACGAGTCGGCCGTGTGCCGGGTCGAGGGCAGCGTCGACGGCCAGCGCACCTGCACCGCCGAGATCCTGTTCGTTTTCAACCCCAGCGACCTGGAGAGCGAAGCCGCCCAGACCCGCCTTGAGCAGCTCGAGCGTGAAAACCTCAAGCTGCTGTGGGCCGGGTACCCTGAGTGGGCGGCGACGACCGGGTGAGGAGCCGCCGTGAGTCGCCCCCGAATCGTCGTCACCGGCCTGGGCTGCGTGACGCCCCTGGGTCACGACGTGGCGAGCACCTGGGCCGGCCTGACCGCAGGCCGCAACGCCATCGGCCCGATCACCCGGTTTGATCCGACCGGCTTCGCCACCACCTTCGCGGCCGAGATCAGAGACTTTGTCCCCCCGCCCCTCGAGGGCCGCGCGGGCCGCTGGGCCGACGAGAAGGGCCGCTACGCCCACGCCGCCGCGCTTGAGGCCTTCCGCGACGCGGGCCTGCACCAGCGCGCGCCCGATCCGGCGCGCTTTGGGGTCAGCGTCGGGGCCGAGGTCAGCCGGCCGGAGCTCAGCGCCATGGCCGACCGGCTGCGCGCGATCCAGACCCAGGACCCGCGCGACGTGCTGCACGGGGTCGACCCCAAAGACTTCGTGGTGATGTCGGCCTTCTTCCCCGGCAGCCTGCTGGCCGCCACCTTCGACGCCAAGGGCCCGAACCTCACCACCAGCACCGCCTGCACCAGCAGCTCCCAGGCGGTGGCCGACGCCGTGCGCGCGCTGCGGCGGGGCGACGCCGACGTGATGCTCGCGGGCGGCACAGACCGCCTGGTCGAGGAGCTGATGCTGATGGGCTTCGGCCTGCTCGGCGCGCTGTCCACCCACGTCGAAGACCCCAGCACGGCCTGCCGCCCCTTCGACCGCACCCGCGACGGGTTCGTGCTGGGTGAAGGCGCCGGCTTCGTCATCTTGGAGACCGAGGCCCACGCGCGGCAGCGCGGGGCCCACATCCACGCCGAGCTGCTAGGCTACGGCTGGTCGGCCAACGCGTGGCGCATCACCGACAGCCCCGCCGACGGCCGCGGCGCCCGCGCGTCCATGGAGGCCGCGCTGCGGGACGCCGGCCTCAAACCCGAGGCGGTGGACTACATCAACGCCCACGGCACGAGCACGCAGCAGAACGACACCAGCGAGACCGCCGGGATCCACGGCGCCTTTGGCGATCACGCCCGGCGGCTGCCGGTGTCGTCCACGAAGTCCATGATGGGCCACCTGGTGGCGGCCTGCGGCGCCGTGGAGCTCATCGCCTGTATCAAGGCGATCCAGGACGGCGTCATCCCGCCGACCATCAACTACGCGCACCCCGATCCAACCTGCGACCTCGACTACGTCACCGAGGGGGCCCGCGCCGCCAAGGTCGATGTCGCGCTGACCAACGCCTTCGGCTTCGGGGGCAGCAACGGCTCACTCATCGTCGGGCGGGCCCGCGAATGAGGATCGCGATCACCGGGGTTGGCCTCCTGTGCGCTGCAGGGCTCGACGTCCCGAGCGCCGTGGCCCGGCTCGCCGCCGGTCCGCTCACGCCAGTGCCGCCGCCGGACGTCGC
>JAUHVS010000356.1 GCA_030424955.1 bacterium
GCCGGCTTCGGTGATCGCGTTGAGGTTCATGAGCGCCAGCTCGTCCTCGTCGACGAGGTTCAGCGGGTTCACGTCACCATCGACGGTGATGCGCATCGCCGGCTCGCCCGGGATCCGCTCGACCAGCGCGGTCACGCCGGGCAACGCGCCGCGGTCGCAGTCCACCTCGGTGTAGGTCGCCCCGACCGCCGAGGCGCCGTTCGACACCACCTCGGCGACCGCGTGCTGGGTAATGGTGCAGGTGTCGCCGTCCAAGGCCTCGCGGCGCTCGATGCTGGCCACGATCTGCCCAGGCGCGTTGTCCGTGCCGACGGTGAGCGAGGCCGAGGTGTAGTCGCTGCCGGTGACGAGGCCCCGCCACCGCCCCGCCCCCTGCTCGAAGAGCGCGGCGGGCGATGATCGGAACACGCTGCCGGCGGCGCTGGCGCCCTCCTCGCCCCCCGGGGTCCCACCCGACCCGCCGGTCGCGCCGCCGCCCCCGCCCCCGCCCCCGCCGGAGACACATCCACTGAACCCAACCGCAGCCACTGCGATGAGAAGACCCTGCGTCGTCATGGTACCTGCCTGTGTGCCGTCTGCCCTGTCGACCGAGGATAGAGCGTCGGCCGCGGCCGCACAACGGCGGGGCCGCCCTGATCGACGCCCACGGGGCGCCGCGCCCACGCGCCCAGGCGACTGGCTGCCACAGCGCCCGTGCGCCATGCTGCGCCCATGCGCCTCGACCCGCCGCCCGACTACCAACCCTACTACTGCGAAGAGAACGCCTGGCGCCTCGCGCAGCGGCTGGCGGCCCAGGGCCACGCGCCCGAGCTGGTGATCCTCACCAACGCCCAGCGGCAGGTGCTGGTGTTCGCGCAGCGGGCCGCCGGGGCCGCGCCCTATGTGGTGTGGGACTACCACGCCGTCGTGCGCTTCGCCGGCCAGGTGTGGGATCTCGACTGCACCGCCGGCTGCCCGCTGCCCACCGCGGCCTGGGTGAGCGCCTGCTTCCCCTACCCGCCGGACCGCTGGCCCGAGTACGCGCCGGTGTTCCGCGTGGCCCCGTGGGCCGAGGCCGCGACGGCCTTCACCACCGACCGGCGCCACATGCGCGGCCCCGACGGCGGGTGGCTGCAGCCGCCCCCACCCTGGGCGCCCCCCACCCGGCCCGATGCGCCCCACACCCTGCCGGACTGGCTACGGACGCAGGGCGACGGGCCCGGGCGCCTGTGCACCCTCGCCGAGTTTTGTGCGGGATGAGCGATGGGGGTGCGTCCCTGCGGCCCTCTGGTGCATCGTATCGCGTCCTGACGTCAGCCTAAGGGGGCCCACGCCGTGTTCTTCGGCCACAACCACGAGTCGGTCATTCTCTTGCGGGACGTCGACGCCGTCACCGTGCCCAACGGCGATCCGGGCCAGCTCGAGGCCGGCACCCTGGCGGTCATCACCCAGGCCCTGGGCCGCGCCTTCACCGTGATGGTGAAGGGCAACATGTACCGCATCGACGGCCCCGACGCCGACGCCCTGGGCCGCCCGATCCCGCCCGAGCCGCCCATCCCCGACGCGCCCAACGACGCCGAGGTGCAGGCCGCCATCGACTTCCAGCTCGCGCAGGTCTACGACCCCGAGATCCCCGTCAACGTGAAGGAGCTGGGGCTCATCTATCGCTGCGAGCTCGAGAAGGTCAATGACGCCCACCGCGAGATCGAGATCGACATGACCCTCACCGCGCCGGCGTGTGGCATGGGCCCGATCCTCGTGCACGACGTGCGCTCGGCGCTGATGCGCATCCCCACCATCCGCAGCGTCGAGATCAACCTGGTGTTCGATCCGCCGTGGAGCCGGGACATGATGAGCGAAGAGGCCCTGCTCGAGACCGGCATGCTCTGACGCCGCGCTGACGGCGCGCCCCGGCCGGCCTCGCCGGCGTCGCCCGGCCAGACCTCAGCGCGCCCAGCCGCGGATCACAGCCAGCGGCTGAGGGCGGCCTTCACGTCGCTGTCGGCCGGCTTGCTGCCGAAGTAGATCTTCCAGAACGCCGCGGCGAAGCCGGCGTCGCCCAGGTCGAGGCGGCTGCCGTTGCGCTCGCAGCGCAGCCCCTGGCCGGGCGTGTGGGTGAACTTGATGTGCTCCCCCTCCTTCGCCTCCTTCGCCGTCAAGAACGCCACCAGCTTCGCAAGCTCAGGCCCGTAGCCGCTGCCGGTGTTCTTGCGGAACGCCTCCTTGGTGGCCGCGGCCATCTTCTCGCCGCTCACGTCGCGCTGCATGATCAAGTGCAGCACCTTGGTCACGTCGGCCTCCGACAGGCCCGCCGCGCCCTTGAACTTGGCCTCCGCGTCCACGTAGCTGGCGATGGTGTAGACGTTGATGAAGGCCTTCTCGCGCAGGCCCGCGCCGGTGGCGCGCAGGGTCACCGGCGCCCCCGCGACGGTCATCGACAGCGTGTTGGGGTAGTTGACCTTGGTGTCGTCCACGCCCAGGGCGTGGGCGCCGACGGGCAGACAGATCAGGCCAGCGATGAGCAAGAGCGAGCGGCGCATGGGGCCTCCTTGGGCGGGCAGAGAGCGGCCGGGCGGCCGACGCCCGTCCTATCGGCCCGCAGGGGCGCCGACCATAGGGTGGGTCGGTGGGCGGCCGCCGCCGCGCTCAGTGGCGCAGCGCCTGCTTGCCGGCCCGCTCCATGAAGTGCCGCTCAAGCCGCGCCCGCACCCGAGAGGCCCGCAGGCGCTTGCGGGCCACCTGGGCCTGCGCGACGTGGGCGTCCATGGCGGCCGCGATCGCCTGGCCGATGACGGCCGACTGGAAGCCCACGTTGGCCTCGCCGTAGCCCTCGTGGGACAGCAGCGTGAAGTTGGCGGAGCCCACGTCCACCCAGGCGGCGTCCACCACCAGCAGCTTGGCGTGCACCCCGCCGGGGTACAGGGCGATGCGCAGGTGGGGGGGCGCCCCGGTGCGGCGCCGCAGGGCGTTGAACACCTGCGGGTTGTACCAGCGCAGCTTGCCCGCCTTGCGGGGCGCCAGGATCGTCGTGGCCACGCCCCGGTCCACCGCCCGGCAGAGGGCGTCGGTGAAGGCGGGATCGCCGAAGAACGACATCTCGACCCGCACGCTCTCTTGGGCGCCGTCGATGCGCGCGACGCGCTGGGCGCGCAGATCGTCGGCGGCCGCCCCCGGGTTGACCAGGAAGTCCCAGGGCCGCGCCGGATCGTAGGCCGCCTCACCCGCCACCCGGGCCCGGTAGCGGGCCACAGCCGCCGCCCCCGACAGCTCCACCATGTGATCCAGCAGGTCGTGGTGGGCGTCCTGGCCGATGCACATGCCGCCGAGCAGCAGCAGGGCGTCGTCGATGACGAACACCTTGGCGTGGTCGTGCCGCTCGGCGATCTCGAGGTGTACGCCCGGGTGTGCGCGCAGGGCGTCGGCCAGGGCGCTGGGCCGCTGCCGGGCCACCCGTGGGCGGTGGGCGTAGAACCCGTGCAGCGCCGTCGCCGTGACGTGCCCGCGCAGCATCAGCCGCTTGTGGAAGAAGCTCTGCCCGCCCGCCTCGTGCCACTCGTGGGTGGCCGCGTCGGCGCTCTTGAGGATCCGCACCGCCACCCCGCGATCGGCGGCGTCCAGCAGGGCGCGGGCGAGGGCCTGCCCGGTGGGATCGTCCCGCCAGATGTAGGCCCGCACCTCGATGGTGTGCTGGGCGGCGTCGATGCGGGCGAACAGGCGCTCGAAGGCCTCGGCCCCGCCGATCATCCAGGTGAGGTCGGGGGGCCAGCCGGCCACGGCGTGGGCGTCGAGTCGCATGGGGGTCCTCTCGCGGGCGGGCGCCCGGGGCTCAGACCGACGCGGGCGCCGCGGGCAGGCCGTCGTCGTCGCCGTCCGCCGGCGGCTCGCCCTCGGGATCGTCCACCTCGATGGGGGCCGTGAAGCGGGCCAGCAGGGTCGTGGTGGAGTCCAGCAGGCTGTACATGACCGGCACGATGACCAGGGTCAGGAAGGTCGCGAAGGTCAGCCCGGCGATGATCGCCGTGCCCATGGGGCCCCAGAACTGGGTGTTGGCCGAGCCGATGCGGAAGTCGGGGTCGAAGGTGGTCAGCATGCCGATGAAGTCGATGTTGATGCCGAAGGTCAGCGGGATGAGCCCCAGCACCGTCGTCAGGGCCGTCAGCAGCACCGGGCGCAGCCGCGTGGCGCCGGCCTCGACGATGGCCTTTTGCTTCTCCATGCCCCGGCCGCGCAGCTGGAGCGTGTAGTCAATCAGCACGATGTTGTTGTTCACCACGATGCCCGCGAGGCTGATGATCCCGATGAAGGTGAACAGGCTGAACGGGGTGCGGGTGACCAGCAGCCCCAGCAGCACGCCGATCATCGACAGCGCCACGGCCACCATGATGATCACCGGCATGATCACCGAGTTGAACTGCGCGATGAGGATCATGAGGATCAGCGCGACGCCCGCCCCCAGGGCCTTGGTCAAGAAGCCGAAGCTCTTCTGCTGGTCCTCGTTCTCGCCGGTGTAGCTGACGGTGTAGCCGTCGGGCAGGCCCGACTGCAGGTTGCCCAGCTTCGCCTGCACCTCGGCCAGCACCGCCTGGTTGTTGAAGCCCTCTTTGACGTTGGCCATGACCGTGACCACCCGCTGGCTGTCCTTGCGGGTGATGCTGCCCACGCCGCTGCCCAGCTTGAAGTCCGCCACGCTCAGCAGGGGCACCTGCTGGCCCTCCTTCATGATGGTCAGGTCCCGCAGGCTGTTGAGATCGGCGCGATCCTCGGGGCGCAGGCGCACGGTGATGTCGTACTCGTCCTCGCCGTCGCGCCACTTGCTGGCCTCGGTGCCGTTGACCGCCGTGCGGATCGCGCTCGCCACCATCAGGGTGTTGAGGCCGAACTGCGCGGCGCGCTCGCGGTTGATGACCACCTCCATCTCGGGGCGGCCCGAGTTGAGGTTGTCGCGCACGTCCACCAGCCCCTTCACCTCGCCGGAGTCTGCGAAGCCCTGGATGCGGGCCTTCAGCTCGGCGGCGAGGCGGGTGACCTCGTGGAAGTCGGGGCCGGCGATCTCGATGTTCACCGGCGGGCCGGTCGGGGGCCCCTGCTGGTCCTTGGTGAACTCGATGTCGGCGCCCGGCACGTTGCCGAGCTGGTCGCGCAGCTTGACCAGGGTGGTCTGGCTCGACTCGCCGCGGTCCTGGAAGTCCACCAGGTTGAGGGTGACCACCGACTCCTCGGGGCTGGACGAGCCGCCGCCGAACAGGGTGTCGCCGCCCACGCCCACGCCCACCACCACGTTCTTCACGTTGGCCTGGCTGACGGGGTTGTCGGCGAGCAGGCCGTCCACCAGCCCGGTGACCACCTCGGCCAGGCGGTTGCCCTCGGCCAGGTTGGCGCCCAGCGGGCCGCTGACCTTCACCTTCACCTGGTTGGGGTCGGTCTGCGGGAAGAACTCCACCCCGGTGGGGGCCACCACGAACAGGCCCGCGATGATGAACAGGCCCCCCAAGGTGCCGTTCATCAGCCGCGCGCGGTTGTCGGTGAGCACCAGCCGCGACACGAAGCGCTTGAGCGGCCAGCCGATGAGGCCCAGGGCGAAGATCGCCACCGGCAGCCCCACCATGACCGCTTGCGAGTTCTGGTCCAGGTGCACGTCGGCCGCCCGCATCGCCGCGAAGCCCGCCGCCGTCAGCAGGCCCAGGGCCAGGCCGATCAGCATGCTGATGTGACCGCCCAGCAGCACCGACTCCAGCGTGTGCAGCATGATGCCGGCGGTGCCCAGGCCCACCATCGCGGCCGCGGGGTACAGCGCGATCTTGGCGGCGTCCACCCCCGCCGCCGCGGCGAGGATGCCCCCGGCCACACCCAGCAGGATGCCCCCGGTGAACAGGCTCAGCGCCGCCATGTTGCGCGCGTAGGCGAAGCGCGCGGTGTAGTCGCGCTCCAGCATCCAGGTCAGGAACTGCCGGTAGTACGCCACCAGGGCCGGCAGCCCGCGGTGGATGAACCACTGCGCATGACGAAGTAGTGCAGCACCACCACGCCCAGGGTGCCGCCGGCCAGGGCCAGGGCCACGTTGGCGTTGGTGAGCCCCACCGCGGTCGCGACCATGGCCAGCAGGCCCGCGACGATCACCTTGGTGGCCATGCGCATGGGCGGGTAGCGCTTGCCCTCCACCCGCGCGTAGTAGCCGGTGACCACGGGGTTGATGACCAGCCCCACGAAGAGCGAGCTCGACAGGGTGATGATCAGGGTCATGGGCATGAAGCTCATGAACTCCCCGATCATGCCCGGCCAGAACAGCATCGGCAGGAACGCCGCGACGGTGGTGGCGGTGCTGGCCACCACGGCCATGCCCACCTCGCGGGTGCCCTCCTGCGCCGCGTAGAAGTTCTCGGCGCCCTCTTCCAGGTAGCGGTAGATGTTCTC
>JAUHVS010000357.1 GCA_030424955.1 bacterium
CTCGACGACGGCTCGTGAGGTCTTCGCGCTGACAGGAGGCGGTCATGGGGATCGCGAAAGGTGCCGCAGGGCCTCGAGTTCGAGGCCCCAACAATTCGACACCGGCGCGGCGCGAACAGCTCGCGCGCGCCGTCATGCTCGAGCGGTGGCCGATTCACGCCGCCGTCGACCTCGAGGGCCTGACGCCCGTCGCGGGCGGCTTCGGCTTCGTCTGCACCCCCTGCGGCGCGACCAACGTGCTCGCGCCAGTCCCAGGCGCCGGCCCCGACGAGGTGCCCGCCCCGCAGGCCCCGGCCGAGGCCCCCGCGCCCAGCGCGCCGGCCCCGGCGCCCTCGCCCCCCCTGCCCCCCGGCATGACCGAGTGCCCGAAGTGCGCGCACCGCCAGTATGAGCACGACGCCTGCCACCGCTGCGGCCTGGATCTCGAGCGGTTCCGCAGCGGCAAGCTCCAGGCGCTGCTCGATCCCCTCGCGGGCCACCCGCTGGCCGATGAGCTGCGGGCCCGCTGGGCGGCGCTGTCGGGCCAGCTCGACGACACCCAGGGGCACCGGGACTTCATCGCCCTCTGCGCCGAGCACGGCCTGCTGGAGTTCGCCGGGCAGTGCTACCGCAAGGCCGCCGCCGGCCGCGAGGAGGACGCGCGGGTCACGGCCTACCGCGAGCGGGTCATCCAGGCCGCCCTGGTGCGCGTGGGCCAGCTCGAGGGCCGCGCGCAGGCGGTGCTGAACACCCGGGTCAAGAGCCTGATCCTGGTGGCGGTGCTGGCCTTCATCTTCCTGGCCTTCGCCATCGGCTTCTGGCTGATGAGCCGCTACCAGACCCAGTGGCAGGCCGCCGGCTGAGCGCCCCGCCCCCGCGGCCTCTGCGGCACGCCACGGCGCGCCCGGCCTGTGCTATGTTGACCCCTGTCGCAGTCGAGGAGCCGGCCACCCGTGCAGTTCAACCTGGCGCAGCGCGAGCTGACCCTCAAGCTGGTCTACTACGGGCCCGCGCTCAGCGGGAAGACCACCAACCTGCGCGCGCTGCACGCCCTCGCGCCGCCGACGGCCGTGGGCCGGCTGATGAACCTCGAGACCCGCGACGACCGCACCCTGTTCTTCGACCTGCTGCCCATGCTGGTGCGCACGGGCTCGGGGCTGAAGGTCAAGATCAAGCTCTACACGGTGCCCGGCCAGGTCATCCACGAGAGCACCCGCCGGGTGGTGCTGCAGCAGACCGACGGCGTGGTCTTCGTGGCCGACAGCCAGGTGAGCGAGACCGCCGCCAACCAGGCCGCCTTCGCTGGCCTGCGCCGCAACCTGCGCGCCCTTGAGCTGTCGGACGACCTGCCCCTGGTGGTGCAGTTCAACAAGCGCGACCTGCCCGACATCCGCAGCGAGGCCGAGCTGGCCCGCTTCGCGCGCCGCAGCCGCACCGCCGTCTACCCCGCCACCGCCGTGCGCGGCACCGGGGTGCGCGAGACCCTCGAGGGGCTGCTGGGCCGGGTGTTCGATCGCCTCGCCGTCGAGCACGACCTCGCGGCGGTGCTCAAGACCGATCGCGCCCGGTTCCTGCAGCAGATCTTCGCCGGGTGGGGGCCGCCCGAGAGCATCGGGGTGCTGACATGAGCATCGAGGCGCCCGTCCGCCTGCTCGAGATCATCGACCGCCAGGGCCTCACGGATCTGGCGCGCCGCTTCGTGGACGCCCAGGAGGTCGGGCTGCGGATCTTCGACGCCGACGGCGAGGTGGTGGTGGATCTGCCCCGGGACGCCGGCCTGTCGGCCTGGGTGTTCCGCTTCCCCCTGCCCCGCCGCCGCTTCACCGACTTCGTGACCTCGCTCAAGACCACCCACGTCGACCACGACGAGGTGCAGATCCGCCAGGATCCGGTCACCCACAGCCGCTTCATCCTGGCGCCCATCGTGCACGAGTTCGACGTGCTGGGCCGGGTCATCCTGGGGCCCTACCTGCCCCCCGACGAGCCCGACGAGCTGCCCGAAGGCCACCCCTACGCCGACAGCATGGACCCCCAGCACCTGGCGCGCCTGCGGGCGGATCTGCCCCACTGCTCCGACCCCCACGTGCGGCGGCAGATGGCGGCGCTGCGGGCGGGGCTCGACCTGGCCGCCCACGCGGGCTGGCGGGCGGTGATCACCAGCAAGGTGCACCTGGAGAGCATCACCGAGGCCTACAACGACCTGCAGGCGGCCAACACCAAGCTCCAGGCGGTCAACGCCGATCTGGCGGCGCAGAACGAGCGGCTGCAAGAGGTCGACAAGATCAAGTCGAACTTCATCGGCACCGTGTCCCACGAGCTGCGCACGCCGCTGACGTCGGTGATCGGCTACGGCGAGATGCTGCTGGAGGGGCTGGCGGGCACCCTCAACGACGAGCAGCGCGACTACGTGCAGCACATCGTGGCCCGGGGCAGCGAGCTGCTCGACCTCATCACCGGCATCCTCGACATCTCCCGCATCGAGCAGGGCGGCCAGCGCCTCAACCGCGCGCCGGTCAACCTCGACACCCTCGTGCGCGAGAGCCTGGCCAGCGTCACGCCGCAGGCGCGCACCGGCGGGCTGATCCTGGCGGCCCACGTGCCCGACGACATCGGCCCCTGCGAGGCCGACGGCCCCAAGCTGCGGCAGGTGCTCATCAACCTGCTGGGCAACGCGGTGAAGTTCACCGCCAAGGGCGGCCGCGTGAGCATCCGCGCCGACCGCGATCCCACGGGCGCCGTGCTGCTGGCGGTGTCCGACACCGGCATCGGGCTGGGCCCCGACGAGCTCACCCGCATCTTCGAGCCCTTCTACCAGGCCGACGCCTCGTCCACCCGGGCCCACGGCGGGACCGGCCTGGGCCTGTCCATCGTGAAGTCCTTCGTGGAGCTGCACGGCGGCAGCGTGGCCGTGCGCAGCACGCCGGGGGTCGGCACCACCTTCACCGTGCGCCTGCCGCCGCCCAGCCCGTGAGCCCGGCGGTGCCCGCGGATCGCGGCGAGGCCGCGCTGGTGGCGGCCATCGGCGCCACCCTGGCCCGCGTGCAGGGCCGCCCGGCCGACCTGGCCGACGACTGCGCCCACCTGCGCGGGCCCACCGATCTCGTCACCACCGACGCCCTGCTCGAGGGCGGCCACTTCGACCTACGCCGCGACACCTGGCAGCAGATCGGCGCGCAGGCCGCCGTGGCCAACCTCAGCGATCTGGCCAGCAGCGGCGCCGCGGGCGGCTGGCTGGTGTGGTCCCTGGTGATCCCCCCGCACTGGACCGTGGCCGGCGTCGCGGCGCTCACCGAGGGCTTCGCCCGCGTGGCCACCCGCTACGGCGCGCGGGTGGTGGGCGGCAACCTGTCGAGCGCCCGCGGGCCCGGCGTCATCGCGGTGACCGCCGGCGGCCCGCTGTGGGGCCCGCGCCCGGTGACCCGCAGCGGCGCAGCCCCGGGGGATGTGCTCTACGTCAGCGGCCCGCTGGGCGACGCCGCCCTGGGCTTCGTCGCCCCCGATCCTGAGGCCCGCCGGGCCCGCCACCGCTGGCGGCCGCACCTGCCCGAGGCCCGCCGGCTGGTCGCGTGGGGCCGGGTCAGCGCCATGATGGACGTCAGCGACGGGCTGCTGCTCGACGCCGCGCGGCTCGCCGACGCCAGCGGCGTCGCGGTGGACGTGCACGCCGCCGCCGTGCCCCTCGGCCCCCTGCTGACGGCCCGCGGCGGCCCGCTGCGCCTGGCCCTGTCGGGCGGCGAGGACTACGTGCTGCTGTTCACCGCCCCGCCCGGCGAGGCGCCGCCGATCCCCTGCTGGGCCGTGGGCCGCTGCGCCGCCGGGGCGGGCCTCACCCTCGACGGCGCCCCCACGGCCGCGGCGGGCTACGACCACTTCGCCACCCCGGCCGACCCCCCATGAGGCCCTCCGAGCAGGCGCCCGCCCACGCCATCCGGCGCAGCGTCGTCACCTTCGGCGTCGGGCTGACCCTCGTGTGGGGCGTCGCGCTGCCCAGCTTCCTGCTGCTCGATCCCATCGCCGCCGAGTGGGCCCGGCTGACGGGCACCCTGGCCGGGGCCGTGAGCACCGCCGCGGCCTATGGCCTCACGCGGCTGCGCCTCAGTCGCCGGGTCGTGCCGCACTTCGCCTTCCGCGCCGCCCTCGACCTGACGGTGAGCGTCAGCCTGGCGGCCATCATCGCGTGGCTGGTGCACCAGATCGGCGGGCGGGTGCCCTACGTCGAGGCCTTCTCCATCCTGCTGCTCCAGGTCGCGACCGGCTGGGCCGCGGCCCTCGGGCTGTACACCGTCTCCCGCGCGAACCTCCGCACCCTGCCCGGGAGCACCGGCCTGCGCGGCCTGCCCGGCATCCGCACCGTGTTCGTCGTGGGCGCGGTGGTGCTGGGGGTCATCGCCTCGGTGAGCCTGGGCATCGGCTCCTCGACCCGCGCCGCCGGCGCGCTGGACCGGCAGGCTGTCGCCCAGCTCGAGACCCTGGCCGATCTCTTCGCCGCCGGCATCGACGCCGCCCCCGAGCCGAGCCAGCGGCGCCGGGTGCTCGGGGTGGCCCAGACCCTGCTGAACACCCAGGCCCTGCTCGTGCCCGTGGGGGCGCTGCCGGCCCCCCTCGCCGTGGGCGGCGTCGAGCCCCGGTGGGCGAGCCCGAACGTCAGCGACGATGGGCACCTCATGCGCCTGCAGGACGGCGAGCGCAGCCACTGGGTCCGCCGCGTCACCGCCCACGGCGTGCTGTGGCTCACCGCCGCCGCCAACGTCCGCCCGCCCGTGCGCGCCCCCGACGACGCCCCGGCCATGATGATCCTGGCCCTGCTGGTGCTGGGCGCGCCCATCGCCGCGCTGGTGGTGGGCCAGGATCTGCGCGCCGAGCTGCGGCAGGTCACCGCCGATCTGCAGGCCATGGCGCCCGGCGCCGCCGCCGGCGCCCCGGCCGGCGTGCCCGTCGCCTCGAACGACGAGGTGGGGGATCTGGCCATCGCGCTGAACGTCGTCTGCCGTCGCTTCGGTGACCAGAACGCGGTGCTCGCGGCCGAGCTCGACGCCGCCGCGGCCAGCGACCGGGCCCGGGCGCGGTTCCTCACCGCCGCCAGCCACGAGCTCCGCACGCCCCTGCACACCATCGCCGGCTACTGCCATCTGCTGGGCCAGGACGCCGCCCTGAGCCCGGCGCAGCGCGAGGACATCCAGGTGATCGCCGAGGCCACGGTGCAGCTGCAGACCCACGTGGACGAGATCCTCGATCTGGGGCGCATCGAGGCGGGCGATGAGGAGCCGCTGGTGCTCACCGACGTGGCCCTGGGCGCGCTGGTGCGCCGGGTCGTCGAGCGCGGCACCACGCCCCCGGGCCTGACGGTGTCGCTGGACCTCGCGCCCGACCTGCCCACCGCGCGGCTCGACGCCCGGCGGGTGCAGCAGATCCTCGAGAACCTGGTGGGCAACGCCCTCAAGTTCACCGGCACCGGCCGGGTCGACATCCGCCTGTGGGCCGAGCCGCTGAACGGCGCCCCCGGGCTGGCGGTGGACGTGCGCGACACGGGCCCGGGCATCCCCCCGGCCGAGCTGGAGCAGGTGTTCGCCGAGTTCCACCGGGTCGAGGGCCAGCGGAGCGTCGCCGGCACCGGCCTGGGCCTGCCCATCGCCCGCCGCCTGGCGGAGCGCCACGGTGGCACGCTGTGGGCCACCTCGACGCCTGGGGAAGGCAGCTGCTTCCACCTGCGCCTGCCCATCGGGGGGCCCGCGTGACCCGCTGGACCCCCCTCGCGGTGGCCCGCGCCTGCACGCTCGCCGGCGTGAGCGCGTCCACCGGGCTGGCCGCCGTGCTGGTGCCCCGGCTCACCGACGTGGGCGACGCCACCGGCATCTGGCGGCTCGGGCTGGCGACCCTGGCCGCCCTGCTGCTGCTGGGGCTGTACTTCTGGACCCGCCACCAGCTCGCGCCGGTCGCCGGCGCCCCCGTCGCCGATCCCGAGCGCCGCCGGGCCGCCCACGACTTCAGCTTCGTCCTCGCGCGGCTGCTCTTCGCGGCGGCCGTGGTGTTTGGGGCGAGCACCACGGGCTTCCTGTGGTTCGTGCGCGGCCAGGCCACCCCGGCGCTGGTGGTGGGGGTGGTGACCTACCTGCTGTTCGTGCTGCCCGTGCTGGGCGTGTACCTGATGACCCGCGGCGCCCTGCGGCGGCACGCCGCGGGCCCGCCCGGCGCGCCCCCCGTCGCGGGCGTGCGCCAGTCGGTGGCCCTGCGGCTGGCCTTCGCCGTGCAACTGCCCGTGGTGGTGTGCTCGGTGGGCATCGTGCTCGTCGAGCAGAGCGACGGCGCCGCCTACGACCGCGAGCTCGAGGACTACTACCGCGGCCGGTATGTGCGCGTCGCCGAGCGCATCGCCGCCGCGCTGCCCCCAGGCGGC
>JAUHVS010000358.1 GCA_030424955.1 bacterium
GGCCCCCGGCTTGATCCAGCTGCCCTTCACGAAGCCCGGCCGACCCACCGCGGCGATGACGATGTCGGCCTCGCGCACCACGCCCGGCAGGTCGTGGGTGCGGCTGTGGCACACCGTCACGGTGGCGTTGGCGGCGAGCAGCAGCAGCGCCATGGGCTTGCCCACGATGGTGCTGCGCCCGATGACCACCGCGCGCTTGCCGTTGGGATCGACGCCCGCCTCGGCCAGCAGGCGCATGCAGCCCGAGGGGGTGCAGGCCACGAAGCCAGGCCGCCCGGCCACCAGCCGACCGAGGTTCACGGGGTGGAAGCCGTCGACGTCCTTGTCGGGATCGACGCGGTCCAGCAGCGCCAGGGTCTGCTCGGCGGTGACGCTCGGGGGCAGCGGGAGCTGGATCAGGATGCCGTGCACCGCGGGATCGGCGTTGTAGCGGTCCACCGCGGCGGCCAGCTCGGCGTAGGTGACGTCGGCGCCAAAGCGTACGGTCTCGGCGGCGACGCCCACCTTGTCCGCGGCGCGGCCCTTGTTGCGCACGTACACGGCGCTCGCCGGGTCGTCGCCCGCCAGGATGACCTTGAGCCCGGGCACGACCCCGGCCGCGGCCAGGGCATTGACCCGCTCAGCGACCTCTGCGCGCACCTGCGCTGCGATGGCTCGTCCGTCGAGGATCGTCGCGGGCATCACGCCTCCAAGCGCCGGATTCGGGCACTGAGATACACCAAGCCAGGGCCCGACGAAAGGCTGGCCAGGGGCGGACGCCGACAAAGGGTGCTGGGTGGCTCAGCCGCCACCAGCGGGGGGCTCGGGCGCGCCCGCGGCGCCTGCCGGCGGGCGGGGCCGGCGCGGGGTCAGATCCGCTGCAGGTAGGCCTGCAGGCTGCTGGGATCCACCTGGGTGAACCGGCAGCCCAGGCCGAAGCCCTCGTCCTTGGTGCGCTTGAGGTGCACCAGCTGGCAGACGCTCTCGAGGCCCCAGCCGGACTCCTCGTCCTTGACCGCGATGCGGAAGGCCTCGGGGATGCGGTGATCGGCGCTCGAGAAGCCGGTGACGTACACGCCGCCCATGCTCAGGTTGCGCACGGTGACCGGCACCCGCTCGCCGTTGTCCTCGATGGTGCCCTTCAGCTCGACCGGCTTGCGGGCGAAGGTGCGCAGGTCCTCGTGGCGGACGGGGTTGGCCTCGGGCCGCGCGCCCTTGCCGCGCTTGCCCTTGTTCTCCTGCTCATCATCGAAGGCCCGCAGCAGCTCGGCCGAGATGTCGTGCTGCTCCATGAAGTCGATGACGCTCTCGCGGTAGATGCGGCGCTCGTTGGAGCGCGGCAGCCGGAAGCCCTCGAGCTTCGCGTCGTCGAACCACTTGATGACCGTGTTGATGTTCACGCTGAAAATGCGTGCGACCTGACCGGTGGTGAAAACCCGCGTCATGACACCCCCCCACACCGAGAAAATCGGGCCCGCAGCTATAGCAGGGCGAGAATGCCGACGCGAAGATTTAGAATCTTACGCGGTGGGGTCCTCGTCGTAGTCCGGTTCCAACTGCATGTAGGCGCTGCGCCGGCTGAAGAACGCCGGGTTGATGAGCCGCCCCTCGCGCTTGCGGATGGCAGCCAGCCGCTCGTTGAGCTCCAGCAGCAGCTCCAGCGAGTACACCGGCTCCTCGCCGCGGTTCTTGCCGGTGACCTTCCAGTGCAGCGAGTAGATGGTCTGCACCCCGCGCGGGATGAAGTACTCGGCGGCCTCGATGTTGCTCTCGAGGGCCTCGCGGGGGTCGGCCATGGCGCCCTCGCCGTCCAGCTCGACGCCGCCAACGAACGCGGTCATCACGTTGTCGGGGCCGAAGACCTCGACGGCCTCCTCCAGCGACTGGATCCAGCGCTCGCGGCCCACCACCTTGTCCTTGCCCGGGCACACGCGCGCGAACTGCGCGGCGTCCCAGACCTCCATGTTGAAGCACGCGCCCCGCACGCCGGCGTCTTTCAGGCGCAGCATGTCGTCGCGGTGCAGCGCGCCCGAGCCCGCGGCCACGTAGTAGCGCTCGTGCAGGCCCTGGGACTGGAGCGCCTCGGCGATCTGCAGGTAGCGCGCCCCCTCCTTGCGCATGTCGAGCATGCTGCCGCCCACGAGGTACAGCTGCGTCGCGGCCGTCTCGGGGTGGCCGCAGGCCTCGACCACCCGCTTCACCGTCGCGGCGGGCAGGCCGACCTCGTAGAGCTTCTGGCCCAGCGCGTCCATGCGCTTGTCGGGCAGGCCATACAGGCAGAAGGAGCAGCTCAGGTTGCGGGTCTTCTCGCCCTCGGGCACCACGAAGTACTCGCAGCCGGGCGCCACGTTCAGCACCAGCATGTCGCCGTGCTGGCTGAGCCCGGTGGACCGCATCGACGTGCCGTCCGCGGTGAGCGCGTCGACCCACGGCAGGCGCGGCTCGAAGGTCAGCGAGGTCAGGTGGCGGTCGTCGGGCCCGTAGAACAGGCCGAAGCCCAGCGCGCTGTCGTCGGGGCGGATGCTGAAAGGGCTGTCGGGCTTGACCCGCAGGCGCACCTGGGTGTCGTCCGCGCCGCGCACGAGGTACGGCAGGTTGACCTTGCGCTGCCCGCGGAAGGCGGGCTCGCCGGGCGGCAGCATGTAGGGCATGTAGTTCGGGAAGGCCCAGTCCGCCGCCTCGGCCAGGCTCTGGTCATACCGGACGCCCGCGTACAGCAGCGCCGCCTTGAGGCGCACCCGATCGGGCGATTGCGGGAACCGGTCAGCGAGGCGCTCCAACAGCTCCATGGCGGGTCTCTCCTTCAGGGGTTGAGGGCCAAGAGGCCCGTCCGCGTGGCGAGTCTACGCCCGCCTGCCGCGGATGTCAGGCGCCCTGCCGTGGGCAGATCCACCGGCGGGGTCACCCGCCCGTGGCCCAGCGCCGGGTGTCGATGGCGATGAGCAGGAGCCCCAGCAGCCCGAAGACCAGCGGCGCCGGCCAGCCCCCGACCGCTCGGCGCGCCGCCAACACCGGCGCCACCTCGGTGGGCGCCGTGAGCACCTGCCCGCCGGTCAGGGTCGCCTGCAGCGCGAGGGCCGCCGCGTCGACGCCCGCGGCCTGGAGCTCACGGGGCACCGGGCGCGCGACGCGCTCGATCAGCGCCCCGCGGGCCGTGGCCGTGCTGACCTCCAGCACGCCCGGGGCGCCCGGGGGCAGCGGCGCCCAGGCTCGACCCGGCCCATCGGCGGTCCAGGGGGTCGTGCGGACCCGCCCTGCCCCGTCGCGCACCTCCGCCTCGCCCGTCGGCGGGGGATCGCTCACCGGCCCGGCGTACCACAGCACCTCGTCCGCCGCGGTGATCTCGGCGTCCCCCGCGCGGGGCGCCGTCGCAGGCGCCAGCAGGCTGGCCCACTGCTCGGTGTCGAGGGCCCAGACGTCGGTCGCCAGGGCGATGACCCGGCCCCGGCCCACGCTCCACTCCGCGAGCAGCGGATCGCCCCCGCTGCGGGCCAGCACCCGCGCGGCGGGCCGAGCCGCCACCCGGACCCGTTCGTCCACAGGGGGCGGCGCCCCGCCGACCCGCGCCGCCCAGCCGGCCCCGGCCCGCGTGGGCCCACCCGGCACCACGAGCCCGCCTCGGCCCGCGCCGAGCACGCCGGCCAGCGTCAGCCGGGGCACCTCATCGGCCGCCGCCCGCACGAGCACGCCGTCGGTAGCCTCCACCAGCCCACGCAGCGGCTCGGTGGCTGGATCCGCGCCCACCAGCACCGCCACCAGCCGCGCCCCCACGCCCTGAAGCACCGCCAGGGCGGCCGCGATCTGCGCCGGCGACTCGGCGTCCACGAAGCGCCCGTCGGTCACCACCACCACCACCGGCGCGTCCGCCCCGCTCTTGCCCAACGCGCGGGCCGCCGCGGTCAGCACCGGCAAGAGCCGCGTGCCCCCCCGCGCCAGGGCCGGCACAGGCAGCTGCGCGATCAAGGCCGCGGCCCGGGTGGTCGACGGCAACAGCACCTCGGCGCCCTCGGCAAACGCGATGACCGCCAGCCGGTCGTGCGGGCCCAGGCCGTCCGCCACCGCCCGCGCCAGCCGGCCCACGCCCTCGGGCCCGACGCCCCCGGCCTCCTCGGCCATGCTGCCCGAGCGATCCAGGGCCAACACGACCGCCAGAGCGTCCACGCCGGGGGGCCGGGGATCCGCCCTCAGCGGCGACAGCGCGTCCAAGGCCGTGCCCGACCACCCGCCCGGCCCAAAGGCGCTGCGTCGACCCGCGAGGAGCAGGACGCCGCCCGCCTGCACCCAGCGAGCGAGCCGCGGGAGCACCACCGGATCCACGGCCCCGGCCGGCTGGTCGTGCAGCACGACCCCCCCGATCTGCCCCAGGCGGCGCCCTGCCTCGGCGAGCCCAGCGGGGGGCACCTGCTCGGCCGTGAGCCCCGCCGCCTCGACCCAGGCCCGGCCGCGGGCCCCCACCACCAGCGCGCGGGTGGGGCGCGCCGCCGTCACCGGCAGCGACAGGTGGTCGTTGGCGGGCTGCCCATCGCCCGGCACCGACACCGCGACCGACACTGTGTCGCCGGCCGCCGCGAGGGCGGCCCGCACCCGCTGGGGGTGCGGCTGGAGCGTGACCGGGATCGACACCGAGCCCGGCCGGTCGGGGAAGCCCAGCTCGGCCTCGCCGACCGCCGGCCGATCGGCCGCGAGCCGGGCCTGCACGAAGATCCGCTCGCCCATGCGCACCGCCCGCCCGTCCACCACCCGGGCGTCGGGGCCAGGCCCCGCCACACCCAGCGCAAACACGGGCACCGGCGACGCCACCGGGCCATCGGCCGCGCGCCCGTCGCTCAACAGCACCACCACGCCGCCAGGGCCTGCGGCGTCGGCGGCGGCCGTCAGGAGCGGGCCATGCCGGGTCCCCGCCCCGGGCTCGACGGGCGCCGCGGTGGGCCCGGGCGGGCCGGCGCTCCGCACGCGGTCGTCGCCGCGCACCACCGTCTTGAGCGATCGCCCCAGCCGGGCCGTGAGGGCCGCCTGGGCCGCAGCCGTCGCCTCGGCGGGCATCGACCCCGAGGTGTCGACCGCCAGCACCACCGGGCCTGGGCCTGCGCCCCCCGGCGACACCCCCGCCACGGCCAGCCCACCCGCCACCAACGCCGCAAAGGCCCACGGCGAGCGGCGCCGCCAGCCCAGCAAGGCGACACAGGCCCCAGCCCAGCCCAGCGCGGCGGCGATCCAGGCCACGGATCGGCCCGGCGCGCGTGGGCTCGCGAGGGCCCCCAGCGGCGCCGCCTCGGGCGCGCCCGTAGGGCCCGGGACCACCGCCAGCCAGGCCGTCACGCCGCCCGAGGTCAGGCGGTAGTGCCCCTGCTGGTCGAGCCCATCCACGATGATCCGCCCCGCCCGCGGCGCCAAGGTCCGCGGGGGCCCGGTCGGCGCCCACACCTGCACGGGCTGATCGCCCTGCAGGAGCAGCGGGCTGCCCGCCGTGTGTCGCTGGCAGCGGCTGCGGGCCGCCCGATCCGCGTCGAGGGCGTCCAGGAACAGCACGGGCCAGCCCGCGGTGGCGGTGAGATCGGTGTCGGCGGGATCGAAGCCGAAGCGCCGGTGCTGGCCCAGCGGGCCCGCCCCCACGTCGGCCACCACCCCGTCTGCGGCGTGCAGCACCGGGCGCGAGACCCCGGTCAGCGGCCGCCAGCGGCGCACCACCGCGCCGGGCGCGGGCAGCCCGCTGGCGAACCACAGCGGCGCGGCGTCCCGGGTGGCGTCGGCCGACGCGGTGAAGGCGAAGGTGGTGACCGGGGGCGCAAAGGCGGCCCAGCCCTCGCGGGGGGGCCCGGGCGTCCCCACCCGCCACTGGGCCTCAGCGGGCGGCACCCGCTGCACCCCGGGCAGCACGGAGAGCACCGCGTCCACCGCCGGCGCCCAGCCGCCGTCGGCCACGGCGAGCGGGCTCGCGTCGGGGACACAGACCGGCCACGGCGTCGCCCCCGAGAGGGTCACCTCGGCGGGTCCAGGGGCCAGGTCCGTCGCCCGCAGCGCCCAGTCCCCTGCCCGCTGGATCATGGGCCAGCGGCGCGCGCCCTGCCGCACCGCGGGCGCCCCGTCTCCCCCCTGCACCGCCGCGCTGATGACCACCCCGTCGCCGTCCAGGCGGGCCCCCGCCCCCACCACGCGAAGGGTCGGCTGCGGCGCCCGCCACTGCACCACCTGGGCGGCCGGGGCGAGCCCGCGGCCCTTCAGCCACGCGGCGCTCCAGTCCGGCGCGCCGATCACCCGCGGGATGCGCTGCGGATCCGGCGCCAGCACGGGCGGCCTGCCGGCCCGGATCACGGTCACCGGCGTGGCCCAGCCCTGGGCCCCGTCGACGGGGCCGTCGGCCAGCACCAGGGTGCCGCCCGGGCCCGAG
>JAUHVS010000359.1 GCA_030424955.1 bacterium
GCTCGCCGGGGCGGCGCTGGGTGGCGCGCTTGGCGGGGCGGCGCTGGGCGGCGCGCTCGGCGGCGCGGCGCTGGTCGGCGCGCTCGCGGGGGCGGTCGGGGCGACGCTCGCCGGCCGGCGCACCCCGGCGTCGGCGCGGCGCGGCCGGCCCGCCGGTGGGCGCCGGGGCCGGCCCGCGTCAGGCGGCAGGGCAGGCGCGGCGTCTGCTGGCGCGGCGTCTGGTCCTGCGGCGTCGGCGGGCGCCCCGGCGTCGGGCAGCCCGGCCTCGGGCACCTCGGCCTCGGGCGACCTGGCGTCCGTTGGGGTCACGGCGGCGCCCAGATCCTGCGATCGCCGCGCGCCGGCGGCCGGCCCCCCGTCCGGCGCGACCGGCGCGGGCCCGTCGGGCCACAGCGCCCAGGCCGCCACCCCCACCAGACCCACCGCGGCCAGCCCCCAGCCCCCGCGCCGGCGGCCCGTGACGGTGGGCGGCGCCGAGACAGGCGGGCTGGGCGGCGCCGCGGCCGGTGCGTGGGGCGGCGCGGTGGGCCCCGGGGATCCGCTGCTGGGCGTGGGCTCCTGGATCGGCGCGGCCGCCGTCGCCGTGGCCTCGATGGGGGCCGACGCCGCGGCCGTGTGCGTGCCGTCGCCCGCCGCGGGGCCGATCGCCGCGGCCCGATCGGGGAAGTGGGCCTGCAGCCACGGCCCCAGCGGGGGCTGGCCCACCCGCACGCCCGCCGCCAAGGCGGCCGCCAGCAGCGCGTCCGCCAGGGCCTCGCCGTCGCTGAACCGGTCTGCCGGATCAGGGGCCATGGCCTGCGCCACCACCGCCACCAGGGCCGCGGGCAGCGACGGCGCCGCCGCTGCCAGGGGCGCGCGCGGGGCGCCGGCCCGCACCCGGGCCTGCAGCGCGGCCGCGTCCCCGCCGTCGAAGAAGCAGCGCTGCCCGCACAGCAGCTCGTAGAGCACCACCCCCAGGGCGAACAGGTCGCTGCGGGCGTCGGCGGCCTCGCCCCGGGCCTGCTCGGGGCTCATGTAGGCCAGCTTGCCCGACGTGCCCGCCGGCCCCGTGCTGCGGGCCGTGGCGAGCGCCACCCCGAAGTCGCCCAGCTTCACGTCGCCCTGCAGGCTCAGCAGCACGTTGTGGGGCGACACGTCGCGGTGCACGATCCCCAGCGGCCGCCCCCGCGGATCCACCGCCCGGTGGGCGTAGGCCAGCCCCCGCGCGCAGGCCACGCCGATCTCCACCGCCAGCCCCAACGGCAGCGGGGCGTCGCCGTCGAGCACCGCCTTCAGATCGACGCCGTGCACGAACTCCATCGCCAGCCAGGCGCCGTCGGCGTCGTGGCCGAAGTCGAAGATCTGCACGATGTGGCGGTGATCGAGCAGGGCGGCCAGGCGCGCCTCGCGTTCGAACAGCGCCAGCTGCGCCGGATCGCCCACGCGGTCGGGCCGGGCGCGCTTGACCGCCACCCGCTTCTCGAAGCCCCCCGCCCGCTCCAGCGCGCACAGGCTCACCTCGCCCATGCCGCCGACGCCGATGGTGCGAATGACCCGGTATGGCCCGATGCGCTGCATGGCCGCAGGGTCGGCCGGCCGGCCCGCCGAGGCAAGCCCGGGGCGCGCGGCCGCGAGACAGTGAGGGGGGGGCCCTGCTATCTTCCCGCCCGTTTCACCGCGCCGGGCCCAAGGGGCCTGGGTCGACAGGGGAGGGACCGGGCGATGAAATTCCTGCAGGCCGGCTCACAGTGGGGGCGCGTCGTCGCGTCGGCGGCGGTGCACTTCCCGGTGTCGCTGACCCTGGGCAGCGTCAACCGCGACGCCAGCCAGTGGGCCATGCGCCGCTGGTGCAAGACCAGCTGTCAGCTGCTGGGCATCGAGAACCCGCTGATCCACGGCGAGCGGCTGGCGGCGACGCCGCAGGCCATCATCGTGGCCAACCACCTCAGCTCCCTCGACATCCTGGTCATCGGCGCGCACCTGCGCCGCGACTACCGCTGGCTGGCGAAGGCCAGCCTGTTCAAGGTGCCGCTGTCGGGCTGGCACCTGTCCTTGGCGGGCCACATCCCGGTGCACCGCGAGGAGCGCGCGCGCAACGCGACCATCGGCGAGCGCATCCACGCGGTGGTCGAGCAGGGGGCCAGCGTGCTGTTCTTCCCCGAGGGCACGCGCACCCGCGACGGCCAGCTCAAGCCCTTCTACCGAGGGGCCTTCCGCGCCGCCGTCGAGGAGAACCTGCCCGTGCTGCCGCTGCTGGTGACCAACACCTACGACCTGCTCATCCCCGACGCCTGGACCCTGGTGCCCAAGGCCGATCGCAAGTGCGCCGTCGAGGTGCTCGAGCCCATCCACCCGCCCACCGAGGGCGACCTGGACGCGCGCATCGACGCCCTGCGGGCGCAGGTGTGGGGCCTGTACATGCGGCGCCTGCACCCCGATCTGCCCATCGTGCCGGGCGCCGAGGACGCCGAGGCCCTGCGGGCGGCCGCGCGGGGCGAGGGGACCGGCCCGTGAGCCACACCGTGGTCTTCTATCAGGGCGATCTGACGTGGACCGTCGAGGCCGAGCCCGGCGAGAACATGCTGGCCCTGTCGCGGCGCTGCGACGCCCCGGTGCAGACCCTGTGCAACGGCGTCGGCACCTGCGTGCAGTGCAAGGTGCGCGTCGACCTCGCGGATCTGCCGAAGCTGTCGCCGCCCACCGCCCTCGAGAAGGACCGCCTGGGCAACCTGTCCCACCTCACCGGCGAGCGCATGGGCTGCCAGTGCTGCCCGGTCGCCGATGTGCGCCTCGAGATCCTGGACGGGCGCCTGCGCCGCCGTTCGCGGCGACAGCGTTGAAAACCCGGCCGGTTCGGGTATGGTGACCGGCGATGTCCGACCACGCCCCTCGGCGCGAGCCCGCGCCCGCTGACTTCCTCGACCGAGTCGACGAAGACGCCCAGAAAGTCCTCCGCCGCCTCAACCAGTTCGACTACCACGGCTACCTTGTGGGCGGTGGCGTGCGCGATCTGCTGCTCGACGGCACGCCCAAAGACTTCGACGTCGCCACCTCGGCGCGCCCCCAAGAGGTCCGCAAGCTGTTTCGAAACTGCCGCCTGATCGGGCGCCGGTTCCGGCTCGCGCACATCCTGTTCTTGGGCGGAAAAGTCATTGAGACCGCGACCTTCCGGGCCAAGCCCGCCGAGGTCAACCGCGACGGCGCCCTGATCACCGACGACAACGAGTTCGGCACGCCCGAGAGCGACGCGCACCGCCGCGACTTCACGGTCAACGCGCTGTTCTACGACGCCGCCGAGGACGTGATCATCGACTACGTCGGCGGCCTCGAGGATCTCGAGCGGCGGCTGCTGCGCACCATCGGCGAGCCCAAGGTGCGCTTCTGCGAAGACCCCGTGCGCATGCTGCGCGCGGTGAAGTTCGCGGCGCGCCTGGACCTCACCATCGAGCCCGCGACCCGGGCGGCGATCTTGAGCGAGCGCTTCGAGCTCGAGAAGGCGGCGCTCCCGCGGCTGCTGGAAGAGATCTACCGCATGATGCGCGGGGGCTCGGCGGCGGCCTCCTTCAAGCTGCTCGACGAGCTCGCGCTGATGGAGCTGCTGATCCCCGAGGTGTCGGCCTTCCTGGGCCGGCCTGCGGCCGATCCGTGGCACCCGCTGATCGGCATCCTGGAGGCCGTGGACGCGGCGCTCGCCCGCGGCGAGCAGATCGAGTCCGGCGTGCTGCTGGCGACGTTCTTCTGGCCGCTGTACCAGGCGGCCCTGAGCAGCCTGCCGTCCAAGCCCAGCGTGCGCGAGCTGCGCCCGGTGGCCGAGGCCCTGGTGGGGCCGATGGCGGTGCGGCTGAAGATGCCCAAGCGGGACGTGGCGGTGCTGCTGTCGGCGCTCGAGGGCCAGCTGCGCTTTGAGCACGCGCGCCGGCGGCGGGCCACCCGGGCCGCCTTTGGGCGCCACCCGGCCTTCCCGGCCACCTACCAGCTCTACACCCTTCGGGCCGAGGCCGAGGGCGAGCCCGCCGAGCGCATCGCCGAGTGGCGGGCGCTGGCCGAAGAGTTCCCGCCCCAGGATCACGAGCGCGGCCGCGGCGGACGCGGCCCGCGCCGGCGGCGCCGCTAGCGTCGCCGCCCGGGCCGGGCCCCCACCGGGGCGCGGCCCAGCCCTCACCCACTCAGCAGGCGAAGATCCGATTCAGCGCGCCCGCCGCGTCCGTGGGCGGCTGCGCGCCGACGGCGGCGAGGAAGCACGGCGTGCCCTGCAGCTCCACCGGCGTGACGTGCACGGCGCGGCCGCGGGTCACCAGCCCCAGCAGGCCGTCGGCCTTGGCGGGGTGCAGATCCAGGAGCGGCGCCACGGCGGCGACGGCCTCGCCGTCCAGCGCGCTCTGGGACTCCGCCAGCAGCAGGCCGTCGGCGTCGGCGAGGGTGAGCAGCTCGCAGCCCATCCGGCGGGCGGCGGCGTCGAGGTAATAGGCAGCGGCCTGGCCCGGCTGCTCGCTGCGACGCTGACGACGCTCCATGGCGCACCTCCTGGGTTGATGTAGGATAGTGTATCCAACAAAACCACAGGTCGCCAAGAAAAGGCGCGCCGCCGCGCGGGGCCCTCAGGCCGGGGGATCGGCAGCCTCTGCCGGCGGCGCCGCGGGGGCCTGGGCCTGGGCGGCGCGCCACTCGATGAGCGTGCGCGACACCCGGGCGAGCGCCTCCAGGTTCAAGGTCTCACCGCGGGCCATGGGATCGACGCCGGCGGCGGTGAGCAGGCCCTCGGCGTCGGCGCACAGGGGCTTGAGGGCCTTGCGGGCCATCTTGCGGCGCTGGGCGAACAGGGCGCGCACCACCTGCCGGAACACCCGCCGATCGCCCACGTCCACCGCCAGGTCGTCCCGGCGCTCCAGCACCAGCACGGCCGACTCGATCTTCGGCGCCGGGTGGAAGGCCTCACGGGGCACCTCGAAGGCCACCGTGGCGTGGGTCAGCAGGGCCACCTGGGCCGACAGCGCGCTGCACTGGCGGGTGCCGGGCGCCGCGGCGGCCCGCATGGCGAACTCCCGCTGCAGCAGCAGGCAGGCGCGGCGCCAGGCCGTGGGGGGCGCGTCGAGCAGGCCCAGCAGGATCTCCGTCGACAGGTTGTAGGGCACGTTGCCGTACACCATCAGCGGCTGGCCCGCGGCCTCGGCCTCGGCCGCCCAGTCGGTCTGGCGGATGTCGCCCTCGCGGATCTCGACGGTGGGGTCGAAGGCCGTCTCGGCGCGGGCCACCGGCACCAGATCCCGGTCGTACTCCAGGGCGATCAGCCGCTTGCCGCGGCCGATGAGCGCCCGGGTGAGCGTCGCGACGCCGGCCCCGATCTCGTAGATGACGTCGTCGGCGCGGGCGCCGCCCACGGCCGCGATGCGGGCGGGCATGGCCGGATCGACGAGGAAGTTCTGCCCGAACTGCTTCTTGGTCCACAGGCCGTGGGCCTGGAGGACCTTGCGCGGGTCATGGCTGGCGATCATGGGCGGCCCCTCGGCGAGTCAAAGCCGCCGCAGGGTGCGTCGCCCGGGCCGGTGAATCAAGCCGGCAGGGCCCAGGACCCTACCGCGTTGAGCCGGCGGTCGGCGGGTTGGTGCTGGGTGAGGCTCGCGTCGGCCTCGGGGAACGCCGCGCCGGCGATCATCGCGGCGTTGTCGGTGCACCAGGCCCGCGGGGGCACGTGCAGGGCGATCCGGTGGGGGATCAGCTGGGCCCGCAGGCCCTCGCGCAGGGCGGTGTTGGCGGCCACGCCGCCCACCAGGGCCACGTCCGCCACGCCCTCGCTGCGGGCCGCGCGCACGGTGCGCTCGATGAGCTGATCGGCGACGGCGGCCTGGAAGCTGGCGAGCAGATCCCGGCGGGCGGCGGCGTCGGGCAGGCTGTCCTCGCGGCGCAGGACGGTGCGCACGGCGGTCTTGAGGCCCGAGAAGCTGAAGTCCAGCGCGCCGTCCTTGAACCGGGGGCGGGTGAAGCGGTGGGCCGTGGGATCGCCGCCCTGGGCGAGGCGCTCCACGATGGGGCCGCCGGGGTAGCCCAGGCCCAGCATGCGGGCCACCTTGTCGAAGGCCTCGCCGGCGGCGTCGTCGCGGGTGTTGGCCAGGGTGCGGGCCCGCCCCGGCGCGCGCACGGCGTAGAGGGCCGTGTGGCCGCCGCTCACCGCCAGGGCGACGTGCGGGTAGGCGGGGCCGCGGGGCCGCGGGGCGTCCGGGCCGTGCAGGAAGACCGCGTGCAGGTGCCCGGCCAGGTGGTGCACGGGGATCAGCGGCACGTCCCAGGCGTAGGCCAGGGCCTTGGCCACCTGCAGGCCCACCAGCAGCGCGCCCACCAGGCCCGGCCCGCGGGTCACCGCGATGGCGTCCAGCTGCGGGCCGGTCA
>JAUHVS010000360.1 GCA_030424955.1 bacterium
GGCGCGGGCGGCGCGGGCGGCGCGGGCGGCGCGGGCGGCGCGGGCGGCGCGCCCGATGCGGCCTGCGTCGAGGCGTGTGCCGATCTGCGCGCCTGCGCCGAGAGCGCCTGCAGCGGCATCGACGCGGCCCAGCTCGACCAGGTGGACGGCTTGTGCGCGACGGCCTGCGCCGAGAACGACGCCTTCGCCGTCGTGTCCCGCGGCATCGTCAGCTGTGAGGATCGGGTGGCGTTCGCCCGCCAGACCCTCGACGCGGCCTTCGCCGGCCTGTGCAGCAACGACCCCTTCAACCCGCCCGAGCAGCCCGAGTGCGACGCCTTCGGTGACCGCATCGTCGCCTGCCTGGCCGAGACCGCCTGCCCCCGGGTCGTCGAGACCGAGCCCCTGGTCTCGGCCTCGTACATCCTCTACTGCAACGAGCTCATCGCGGCGGGTCAGTCGTCGCCGGCGGACATCGCGGCCTTCATCAACGCGAACACCCCGTGTGACGCGCCGGTGATGACCCAGATCGTCGCCGAGCAGCTCCAGGCAGCCGACGGATCGCCGGGGCCCCTGGCGGGCATCTGCGCGGAGGGCCCGGTCAACGATGTGGCGGGCTGCATCGCGGCCTGTGAGGTCGTGGCGCCGTGCATCCCGCCCGAGGGCGACGGCGCGGCGCTGCGCAACGTCGACCGGTGCGCGAACTACTGCGCCACCAGCGCCGACATCCCCTACGACGTCTGGGCCTGCAACATCGACGCCGACAGCTGTGAGGCGGTCTTCGCCTGCTTCGCCCCCATCGGCGCGCCCGACAACTGCGCGCTCTATGGCGACCGCGTCAGCGCCTGCATGGTCGAGGCCTGCGCCCCGGCCGCTGAGCAGGTCGCGGGGGTCGCGGCGCTGGTCAACATCATCTGCGAGGGCGGCTCCCTCGATCGCGCGGCGGTCGAGGCGGTGACCGCCGACACCCCCTGCGACGCGCCCGCGATCGCCGGGCTGGCGGCCTTCCTGTTGGTGGACCAGCCCGAGGCGCCCGATGACGGCTTCATGGCTGCCTACTGCGACGGCACCGTCGCCAACGCCGCCGAGACCTGCGCGACGGCCTGTGGGCACCTCAGCCCGTGCCTGCCGCCGGACGGCGACACCGCCCTGTTCGCCGACGCTGCGAGCTGTGAGCTGCTGTGTGTGGCGGGCAACGACCCGGCGCCGGCGACCTGGGCCTGCCTGGCCGAGGTTGAGCCCGGCGCCTGCGAGGCCGCCTTCGCCTGCTTCCCCCCGCCGGCGATGCCCGACGAGTAGGGCCGCTACCCGCGCCCGAGCGCCAGGGTGCGCAGGGCGTGATCCATCAAGGTCAACAGCGCCGCCGCCTCGACCAGCGGCACGGCCCGGGGCAGCACGCACGGGTCGTGCCGCCCCTGGTTGCGGAAGGTGACGGCCTCGCCCTCGCGGGTCACCGTCTGCTGCGGCTGGAAGTGTGTGCTCACCGGCTTGAAGGCGCAGCGCAGGGTGATCGGCGCGCCGGTGGAGATCCCGCCGAGCGTCCCGCCCGCGCGGTTCGTCAGGGGCAGGGGCGCGCCGTCGGGCCCGACGCCAAAGGCGTCGTTGTGGGCCGATCCCATCATCCGGGTGCCCTCGAAGCCGCTCCCGAACTCCACACCCTTGCAGGCGGGCAGCGACAGGCAGGCCTTGCCCAGATCCGCCTCGAGCCGGTCGAAGACCGGGGCGCCCCAGCCCGCGGGCACGCCGCGCGCGACGCAGCGGATGGTGCCCCCGACGGTGTCGCCGGCCTTGCGGGCGGCGTCGATCCGCGCGGTCATCGCGGCGGCGCCTGCTGGGTCTGGGCAGCGGACGGGGTAGGCGTCCACGGCGGCTCGATCCACGGTGGCCTCGTCGACGCCGGTGGCGCTGACGTCGGCCACCCGATCCACCCAGGCCACGACCTCAACGCCAAACCGGGCGGCGAGCCACTGCCGCGCCACCGCGGCTGCGGCCACCCGCGCGGCGGTCTCTCGGGCGCTGCTGCGTCCGCCGCCGCGGTAGTCGCGGTGCCCGAAGCGGGCGTCGTACGGATAGTCCGCGTGGCCGGGGCGGTACAGGTCGCGCACCCCGCTGTAGTCGCGGGAGCGCTGATCGGCGTTGCGGATCAGCAGGCTGAGGGCGGTGCCCGTGGTCCGCCCCTCGAACACCCCCGACAGCACCTCGACGGCGTCGGCCTCTTTGCGCTGGGTGGTGAGCCGGCTCTGGCCCGGGCGGCGGCGGTCGAGATCGGCCTGGATGGCCGCGGTGTCGAGCATCAGCCCCGGCGGGCAGCCGTCGATGACCGCGCCCAGGGCCGGGCCGTGGGACTCGCCCCAGGTGGTGACGCGGAAGAGGTGGCCGGTGCTGTTGCCGCTCACGGGCCGTAGACGCCCTCGGCGACGGTGGCCGGGTCGGGGGCGTGGCTCTCACGGCGAGACAGCGCCAGCCGCGCGGCGGCGTCGATGGCGGCGTCGACCTCGGCCTCGATGGCGGCGAGCTGATCAGGGGCCACGCCGCGGGCCTCGGTGAGCCAGGTCTCGTACATCCCCACCGGATCGCGCTGGCCCCAGTGGGCGAAGACGGCCGGATCGAACAGCTCGCGGGCCTCCCGCTCGTCGTGGGTGGCGTGGCCGCCCATGCGGAAGGTGCGCGCCACCAGGATCACCGGGCCCTCGCCGGCGCGGCAGCGCTCGGCGGCCCAGGCCGTGGCGGCGTAGGCGTCCAGCACGTGGTTGCCATCGAACTCGGCGATGGCGCAGCCGTAGGCGGCGCCATACGCGGCGAAGTCGCCCCGGAAGTGCACGCCCCCGTGGGTGCCGAGGGCCACCTGGTTGTCCTGGATGACGCAGATGAAGGGCAGCTGCAGCGCCGCCGCCATGCGCAGGCCCTCGTGCACGGCGCCCGTCGCCGTCGAGCCGTCGCCGGTCCAGGTCAGGGCGATCCGGCCGTCGCGGGCCTGCTTGAAGGCCAGGGCGCAGCCCGCCAGCACGGGGACGACGTCGCCCACGTGGCTGATGGGGGGGATCACCCCGCGGGCCAGATCCCCCACGTGCAGGTCGCGGCCGCGGGTGTGGTTGTTGGTGGTGCCCAGGTAGGCCGAGAAGCACACGTCCAGCGGCACGCCGCGCTCGATGAGCGCCGACGCGTTGCGGATCATGGGGCTCACGACGTCGCCGTCGCGCAGCGCGGCGCAGGGCCCCACCGTGGCGGCCTCTTCGCCGCTGCCCAGCCAGGCCTTGGTGATCACCCCCTGCTTCACCCAGCGCTTGAGCTGCACGTCGTGCAGCCGGGCCGCCACCAGGCCGCGGTACAGCGCCAGCAGGCCGGCGTCATCCAAGGCCGCGATGCGCGCCGCGCGATCGGCGTCGGCCGTCACTCTGTCCGCGAACGCCGCCTGGACCGCGGGGTCTGGCGTCCAGTGCACGTACTCGGGGAACTCGTAGGCTGGATACCGCTTCACCACCACCTCCCTTGGCGCGGCATGGTGACCCGCGGGCCCTGCGGGGGTCAACGGCGCCCGTTGAATCCCACGGCGATGTGGTTATGGTGGCGCCGTTGCGCCCACGGGCCAAAAGGACCAGAGCATGGCAAACACCGACCTCTACGGCATCTTGGGCGTCAGCAAGGGCGCCCCCAGCGCTGAGATCAAGAAGGCCTACCGGGCCCTCGCCAACCAGTTCCACCCCGACAAGAACCCCGGCGACGCGGCGGCCGAGGAGCGCTTCAAGCAGATCAGCGGGGCCTACGCCGTGCTGGGCGATGACGACAAGCGCGCCCTCTACGACGAGTTTGGCCCCGACGGGCTGCGCGAGGGCTTCGACGCCGAGGCGGCGCGCAACTACCAGCGCTTCGCCGGCGCTGGGCCGGGCGGCTTCGGCGGCTTCGGCGGCTTTGGGGGCGGCGGCTTCGGCGGTGGCGGGTTGGGGGGCTTCGGCAACCTCGATGAGCTGTTGGGCGGCCTGTTCGGCGGCCGCGCCGGGCCCCGGATGCGCCCGCAGCGGGGCGCGAACGTCGAGGGCGACGTCACCGTGAGCCTGCGGCAAGCCCTCGAGGGCACCGAGGTGCACCTGCCCGAGCAGGGGGTCACCGCGCGCATCCCGCCCGGCATCGCCGAGGGCCAGAAGATCCGCCTGTCGGGGCGCGGCCAGCAAGGGGCGGCGGGCCGCGGCGACCTGTTCTTGAAGGTGCACATCGCGCCGCCCCCTGGGTTCGAGCGCGACGGGGATGACCTCTACTTCGAGCTGCCGCTGACCCTGGCCCAGGCCGTGCGCGGGGCCGCCCTCGAGCTCCCCAACCCGGACGGCGGCATGGTGACCGTCAAGGTGCCGCCGAACAGCCGCAGCGGGCGCAAGCTGCGCCTGCGGGGGCGCGGGGTGCCGATCAAGGGTGGCGAGCGCGGGCACCTGTTCGTGCGCCTCATGCTGCAGCCGCCGACGCCGCCGGCCGAGGACGATCCGCGCTTCGACGCGCTGCTGGACGAGCTTCAGGCCTACTACCGTTGACCGGCGCCGCCTGGGATGGGGGCCCGCTGCCGGCCGGCGACGCCCTGCGCGCCGCGCTGTGCGATCCCGCCGCGCGCCCCCGCCTGGTGCGCGCGGCGGTGGTGGACGCGGCCTTCGCGGCCGAGGTCGACGGCTGGGTGCCGGCGCTGCTGGCCGACCCTGATCCGCAGGCCCGCGGCGCGGCGCTGCTGCTGGCGCAGGCCCTGTGCGGGCGGCACCACGCGGCGCGGATCAGCGCCGCGCTGCGAGATGACGCGGCGGCGCTGGTGGGGATCGCCGATCCCGCCCAGCCCGGCCAGACCTTGGCGCTGAGCGCCCTGCGCTACCTTGTGAGCATCCCGGGGCCCCGACACCGCGCGGCGCGGCCGGGCATCCAGGCGTCGCTGGCGCACCCCGAGCTGCGGGTCGAGGCCTGGCGCGCGATGGCGGACGATGAGCCCGAGGCCGTGCTGCCCCACGTGGCGGCGCTGCTGCGGGCCGCGCCCGAGCTGGCGGACCCGGTGGCGACCCGCTTCGCGCTGGTGCACACGGCCCACGTGGAGGCGGCCGCGGCCGAGGTGGCCGGGCTGCCCGAGGCCACGCGGCGCGCCTTCGGCGCGGCCCTCGAGAAGCACCTCAAGCGCATCTTCGCGGTGAAGCGCTGGGTGGCCTGCCGGCGGATCTTGTTCGGGAAGTAGCGGCGGCCGTGCCGCGGGCGTCGGCCGCTCGGGCGGGCGGCCGGTCGGCGGACGCCGGCGCGCTCAGGCGTGCTCGGCGACCAGCGCCTCCAGGCGGTCCATCCCGGCCATCAGGATCTCCTCGGCCGGGCCGAAGCTGAAGCGCACGTGGTGGTTGAAGCGCCCCGCGTGGATGCTGCGGCGCCGGCCCGGATCGACGTCGAAGAACTGGCCGGGCACGCAGATGACCTGCCGGTCCAGCGCCGCGCGGAACAGCTTGGTGCCGCTGTTGAGGGGCTCCGGCAGGTTGCGCACGTCCCCCCACACATAGAAGGTACCCTCCGGCTCGCGATCCATGTGCACGCCCAGCTTCGACAGCCGGCGCAGCAACATGTCTCGCTTGCGCCGGAAGGTGCGGCGCAGGGCCCGGGTCTCGGCCTGCACGTGCTCGGCCTCAAGCAGCGGCAGGGCGGCGCGCTGCAGGGGCCGCGAGCCGCCCCCGTCCAGGAAGCTGCCCGCGCTGCTCATCTTGTCGATCACGGAGCGGGGCCCGACAGTCCAGGCCACCCGCCAGCCGGGGTAGCGCCAGTTCTTGGTCAGGCCGTCGAAGAGCACCACCGGATCGCGGTTGACGTCCTCCACGAAGGCCGCGGCGCTGCTGGCCGGCTGCCCCGCGAGGGCGTCCTCGTTCCAGATGTAGTGGCTGTAGAACTCGTCGAGCAGCAGGGTGCAGCCCAGGCGCCGGGCCACCGAGACCCAGCCGGCCATCTCGTCGCCGGCGATGAGCTTGCCCGTCGGGTTGCACGGGTTGCTCAGGAGCAGCGCCCCCAGCCCGCGCCCGCTGATCTCGCGCTCCAGCTCCCGCAGCGAGAAGTCGTAGCCACGGAAGGGGTCGAGCAGGATCGGGATCGGGCTGAACAGCCGGAAGACGCTGAGCAGCTCCTCGTACGCGGTGTAGTCCGGCAGGAAGTGGCCCAGGTTGATGCTGCCCAGGGCCGCCGCCGCGCGGGTCAGCGCGGCCCGCCCCCCCGACGAGATGGCGACGTTCTCGGCGGTGTACTGCGACGCCATGCCGCGGCGATACCGGTGGTTGTACAGCTCGGCGACGGCCGCGCGATCGTGCTCGGCGAGCTGGTGCGCCCGGACGGCGACCTCGCGGAGCTGCAGCTCAAGGGCGCCGGCCCGACCGCCTA
>JAUHVS010000361.1 GCA_030424955.1 bacterium
ACGCCGCGGCCCCCGGGTCCGGCCGTCACCACCCGCCCGACGAGCACCGGCCCGACGCCCGCCGGCGCCTGTGGCTGGGCGTGGCCCGGGCGGCCCAGGCCGCCGACCAGCAGCCACAGGGCCCCGACGAGGGCGGCCCTCAGCGGGCCAGCGGCTCGGCGTCGCAGTGTCCCTCTCCGTCCACATGCCCCACGGACTGGCTCTGCGCCACCAGCCACGCCCACAGCGAGCCCACGCCGCCCGCGCTCCCGGGGTCGTAGCCGCCGATGTCGGCCGCCTCGAGCTCCGCCTGCGTGATGTCGCCGTCGCCGTCGGCGTCGGCGTCGGCCAGGGCCTGGAACACCACCGCCGGCGCCTCAGACACCAGGCTGTCGTAGAAGAAGTGATCGGCGTGCACGGTGATCTCGAAGGTCGCCTGCCCCCCGTCGGCCACCGTGGTCGTCGTCTCGCAGCCCGTGAACCGGGTCGGCTGATCGAACGCCCACTCGAAGCGCTTGGTCACGCCGTCCTTGCTCGCCGAGCCCGCAAGCTCGATGCGCGACAGGGCGAAGCGCGCGCCGGTGTGCTTGCCCTCGGGCACCGACAGGCTGGCGATGGGGTGACCCGCGCCGCCCGTCGCCACCGCCAGATCCGGGGACGCGCTGTTGGTGGCCGCCACGCCGCCCACCACCACGTCATCGACGGTCACCACGAACCGGTCGAAGGTCACCGCCCACCCGTCGGCCATGGCCTCGGCGGGGATACCCGCCTCGATGAAGGCCTCGCCATACACGGTGACCGTCACGTCGCCGCGGCCCGTGGTGTCATCGCTGCAGCCGGCAGACGCCCCGATCAGGCCGGCCAGCAAGCAGCCCCAGCCCAGAGGTCCTCTCATGGTCTACTCCTCGTGATGCGCGCTGTAGTGGTCGTGGGTGAGGCACACCCGACGGAAGGCGAAGTAGGCGGCCTCCACCTCGGCCACCCCCGGCTCGATGCGCACCACCCCGTCGCCGTCGCCGTCCAGGGCCTCGAAGTCGAGGGCGTCGAACAGGGTGTCGCCCTCGCTGGGGTCCACGGTGTTCAGGCGCAGGCCCAGGCGGCCGGTGCTGGACGCGCCCAAGGTGACCGCGAAGGGGGCCCCCACCAGCGCGCGGGCCTCGGGCGCGTCCACGACGAGGGTGAAGGCCGTCGTGCGGTCGCCCTTCGTGGCCGTGCCCGACACGATGGCGGTGTGCCCCACCAGGGGGTCCTCGGCGCCGAGCCCGTCCGCCGTCCCCTGCCCAAAGGTGAAGTTGACCGCCTGGTAGGTGCCCGCGATCAGCGTCGCGACCCCCAGGCTGCGGCCGTCCTCGGTGGGCCAGGTCACCACGAACTCGCCGGGCAGCGCGCCGGTCACCTCGCCCCCCTGGTAGTGGCCCGGGTGGGCGTAGGCGGTCGAGATGAGCGCGCCCGAGAGGCGCTCCCAGGCCGACGCCGTGTGCACCTCCCCGGCGACGGTGAACACCAGGTCCTGCAGCGCCAGCCGCGCCGACGAGACCGTCACCGCGTAGCCCAGCGCGGTCGTGACCGGCTCGATGCCGGCGCCGTCGACCACCACGGGCAGCGACACCCGCGGCGCCTCCTGGGGCCCGTCGCATGCGGTGAAGGTCAAGAGCGTCGCGGCGGCGGCGATCCCGCGCAGGGCGTGCCTCATGATGTGAACTCCCAGTCAAAGCCCGCGCGGGCAGCCGATGGGCAGCGTCTGCTCAGGGTCACCGCGCGCCTCTGCCCAAGCGCCCAGCCCCGCCTGCCGACCGAGCCCCGGGCCCGAGCGGCTGTGCCGCCCGCCAC
The DNA here is from genome assembly GCA_030424955.1 of bacterium. GTDB lineage: Bacteria > Myxococcota_A > Bradymonadia > UBA7976 > UBA1532 > JACKDL01. Next base: position 1,810 of record JAUHVS010000361.1, read on the forward strand.
CCACGGCGCGCCGGCCTGCGCTGGCGGCTTACTGCGGCGGCCAGGCCGCCAGCGGCGTCGGCGCCACGGTCAGGCGCAGGCACGCGCCGTAGCCGTCCACCTCGCCGTCGCGATCCAGGTCCTGGTCCATGCGCAGCAGGTTGCCCAGCGCCGGGCGCAGCATCGCGAGCGGGCCGCAGAAGGCCGCGGGCGACTCGGCCGCCTCGCAGTCGGCGGCCAGCTGGTCCAGGGCCGCCTGCAGATCCACGTCGCGGATGGCCCCCCACAGCAGGCCCTCGTCCAGGCTGAGGCCCAGCGCCTCGTCCACCCCGATGCGCCCCTCGATGCGGGCCTCGTACAGGGTCAGCCGCAGGGCGATGTCGCCCAGGGGCAGATCGAGGGCGAAGCGCCCCGGGCCTGCGAGCAGCGCGCCGTCCCGCGCCCGCGCCACGGCGAAGCGGATGCGCGCGCGGCCCTCAGCGTCGAGGGCGTCCGGCGCCACCGTATACACGCCCCCCGCCGAGCCTGCCGTCAGCACCGACAGCGCGAAGGCGCCGTCCGTACCGGGCGCCGCCAGGCCCGAGGCCGCCAGGAACAGGTTGAGGCTGCCGCCGCTCACGGAGTCCGCCAGGGGATCGTTGGCCAGGGCGCCCAGCAGCCCCAGCGCGTTGTCCGGGGCGCCGTCGCGGTTCACGTCGGGGCAGCCCTCGTCGCCGCCATCGGCGATGAGCAGCACCGTCACGCGGCCGGTGGCCTCGGTGCAGGGGGCGTCCTGGCCGTCGCAGTTCTGGTCGATGCCGTCGCCGCACACGTCCTCGGCCGCCGGGAACACGCCCACGTTCTCGTCGCGGCAGTCCTGCGCGTCGCACAGGGCGCGGCACTGGTCGGGCAGATCGGGCGTCGGGCAGTCGGCGCAGACGTCGGCCGGGCACAGCGGGTAGCCATCCCCGTCGCCGTCGAAGTCCTCGTCCACGCGCCCGTCGCAGTCGTCGTCGTCGCCATCACAGCGCTCGGCCTGCGGCGCCAGCGGCGTCACCGGGCAGGTGGCCGTGCCGTCGGGCGCGCACTGCACCAGGCTGTAGACCCGGCAGGCGCCCACGCCGAGCTGGCAGGCCGCGCCCACGCCGAAGCCCTCGTCGGTCTCGCCGTCGCAGTCGTCGTCGACGCCGTTGCACAGCTCGGGCGCCGGATCGCACGGCGGGGCCAGGTCCGGCTCGATGGCCATGTCGGGCACGGCCTGATCGGGCTCGATGCCCAGGTCGGGCACGGCCTGATCCGGCGCCGCGTCGGGCGCGCCCTTGTCGGGCAGCGCCGCGTCCACCGGCGTCATGTCGACGGGCAGGGCGTCCACGGGCGTCCCCTGCCGGCCCATGTCGCCGGCGGGCTGCTGCTGAATGGGCTCGGGGGCGTCAGACGCGCACCCGGCCACCGCGAGGGCGAGCGCGGCGGTCCATGTGGTGGGGCGCATGACCTACTCCTCGCGCAGGGTGCGCACCGGGCGCAGGCCCAGGTCGCGCAGCCGGGTGGCGGGCTCGAACTCAGCGCGGTTGGCAGCGCGCACGCGGCCCTCGGGGTTCAGGTAGCTGCCCCCGCGGGCGACCCGGGTGGGGCCGGCCTCGGCGCCCAGCGGATCCTGCGCCTCGCCGTCGCCGTAGGGGCCGTAGATGTCCCAGGTCCACTCGGCCACGTTGCCGAGCATGTCGTGCAGCCCGTACGGGTTCGGCGCCAGCTGCCCCACGCCGTGGGTCTGCTCGCCGCTGTTCTCGCGGTACCAGGCCAGGGTGCTCAGGGGCAGGCCCAGGTCGCGGCCCCAGTGCGCCTGCGCGCTCCCGCCGCGGGCCAGGTACTCCCACTCCGCCTCGGTGGGCAGGCGCCAGCCGGTGCACGCCAGCCCGTCGGGCCAGGTCACCTCGTCGCCGTTGATCACGTAGCAGGGCGGCAGCCGGTCGCGCTGGCTCATCAGGTTGAGCGCCCGCACGGCGTCCAGCCAGGTCACCTGCTCCACGGGCCGGTCGGCCCCCAGGAAGAAGGCCGGGCTGGGATCGCCCGTGATCTCCACCCACTCCTGCTGGGTCAGCTCCGTGGCCCGCACCAGCAGCGTGCGCGTGAGCACCACGGGGCGCTGGCCCTCATCGGCGTCGCGGCCCAATTCGCCGTCGGGGCTGCCCTGGGTGTAGGCCCGGGCGGGCACGCGCACGGTGCGCTCGCCCTCGCCGCCGCAGCCGGCGTCGCCCTCGTCCACCTGCCCGTCGCAGTCGTTGTCGAGGGCGTCGCACAGGTCGCGCTCCACCCGCTGGTAGTCGGGGCCGTAGTCGCAGTCCACCCAGCCCACGTCGCCCAGGCACAGGGCGGGAACCACCGGCCGCGCGCACACCCCCGCGGTCAGCAGGCAGGGCGGCGGCGACAGCGCCTCGTCGGTGGCGCCGTCGCAGTCGTTGTCCTGGCCGTCGCAGGTCAGCTCGTCGGGCTCGTAGCCGGGCACCCGCGCGTAGTCGGGCTCCATGAAGCCCTCGGCGCCCCCGCACACCTGCCGCAGCCCCTCGCACACGCCCACGGCCCGCTCGGCCCGGGGCGCGAAGGGCCCGGCGTCCACCCGGCCGTCGCAGTCGTTGTCGAGCCCATCGCAGGTCAGCTCGCGGGCCTCGAAGCCCTCGATGGCGGTGTAGTCGGGCTCGATCCAGCCGGCCTCGCCGCCGCAGATCTGCAGGGTGCCCGCGCAGATGCCCACCTGGTTCTCCCCTGCGGGCGGGGGCGGCAGGGTCTCGTCCACCGCGCCGTCGCAGTCGTCATCGACGCCGTTGCACTGCTCGAACTGCTCGTCGTCGCGCACGCACTCCACGGACGCGCCGTCCGCCGCGCAGCGCCACTGGCCCAGCTCGCACTTGTCGGCGTCTTCCTCGCCGTCGCAGGGCAGGTACAGCTCGGGGTACGTCTCGTCGGTCTGCCCGTCGCAGTCATCGTCGAGGGCGTTGCAGCGCTCCTCGCCGGCGGTCGAGGGCAGCTCACACGGCCCCCAGCTGCCCTCGGGGCCGCACAGGGCGGTGGTCTCGCCGGCGCACACGCCCCGCTGCGGGCACGGATCCACGCTGCGGGTGCCCGGCACGCAGTCCAGGGCGGCGTCCACCGGGGGGGCCGCGTCGCCCGCGCCCCCATCGGCCTTGCCACCCCCGCCGCCCGCCCCGCCGGCGCCGCCGCTGCCCCCAGCCCCGAAGTCCATGACCCCGTCATCTCGGGCCATCTGGCCGCCGCTGCCGGGCCCGGCCGCGTCATCGCACGCGGTCGCCAGCGCGACCGCGCACCCCATCATCCACCACTGGCTGGTTCGCCTACGCATGGCGCGGAGTGTCGCCGCTGCCCCCCGCTCGGCGCAACTTGAGGCCCCAGGCCAGCCCGGGCGGGCGGCTGCGAGCACAGGGATCCGCGTCGAGGCCGGCCGCCGCCACCGCGCGCCGCGCCAGGCGGCCCGCAGCGCACCCCGCCGGGGGCTGGTCAGAGCCCCAGGGCCTTGAGCAGCGGGCCGATGATGGGCAAGCCCTTCAGGAGGTCGAGCAGGCCGCCGCCCGTGGTGCTGGGCACGCTGGCCGCCGCAGGGGCCCCGGATCCGCCCGGCGCGGCGAACCCGCCCGACGACGCCTCCGGCACCGCGTCGTCCCAGTCGGCCAGCAGCTCCGCCAGCTCATCCACCAGCGAGGTGTAGTCCTGGATCGCCGACTGCATCTTGACCCGCTCCGGCACCGCCTTGTGCTGGATGGGCGCGAAGGCCGCCTGGTGGGTCGCCAGGCGCTCGAGCCCCCGGTTGCGGGCCCGCGCCAGATCGCCCTTCAGATCGGGCGCGCTGCTGGGGTCGAGCAGCCCCTCGCTGATGAACAGCTTCAGATCCCCCGCGAGGGACTCCGCGTTGCTCACCGTGAAGTCGTCGAAGCGCTCCAGGCACTCCCGGGCCAGCTCCACCGCCTGCAGGGCCGCCTGGTGCAGCCGCGGATCGCTGCGATCGCCGATGTCCCACTGGTTGGCGATGTGGTGGGCCGCGGTCCAGCGGGTGTTGGGCGTGGCGTCGCCCAGCTCCCGCAGCATGTCCTCGAAGGTGTACTCAGCGTCAGGCTCATCGGGGACGCCCGCCGCGCGCTGGGCGTGGTGCGCGGCCATCATGCCGGCGACCTGGCCCTGCATCTGCTGCTGAAAGCCGGGCGTGTACTTGGCGTAGAGCTGGCCGTACTGGGTGGTGAGGTGGTGGTTCACGTCGGCCCCCATGGCCGTGTTCCAGCCGGTCTGGGCCTGCTGCCACTGGGACCAGGTGAGCCCCGCGCCCGCGACCAGGGCCTGCAGGTCCTCGCCCGCCGCCGCCCGGGCCATCAGCTCGGCGTACCGCTCCAGGGTGACCCCCGCCTTCGCGTCCTGGCTGGCGTCGGGCACGTCCGCGTGGTGGGCCGCCAGGTGCAGCGTCTGCTGGTAGCCCGCGAACTGCGCGTGCAGCTGGCCCGACGGATCGGACTCCATGCGGGTCCACCACCCGTTCCAGGCGTGGGCCCAGTGGTTGCGGTCCAGG
>JAUHVS010000362.1 GCA_030424955.1 bacterium
GTCACCGCCGCCCGCGCGACCGCCGTGTTCAAGCGCCTTGGCTTGGAGTGGGCGACCGATCCGCTGCTGCTGATGGACCCCATCCCCCGCATCGTGCCGCTGCTGCCCACCGGGGGCACCGAGTGGTGGGTCGGCGACGAGATCGTGGTGAGCTACCAGGGCGCGCCCGACCAGTTCCCCCACAAGGGCCCCTGGGCCAGCGACGACGCCCGCAGCATGCCGGCCCACTCCCCAGCGGTGGCCACCGCGGTGCTGGTGCTGGCGTGGAACACCCCGGCGCTGCGCCCCCTGTTCGACCTGCCCGCCTGGGCGCTGGACCTGGAGTCCCTCACCGGCGGCAGCGCGCCCGATGTGGAGCGCCCCCAGGGCTTCATCCGCTACACCCTCGAGATGGGGGGCCTGGGCGCCGACACGCTGCCGGTGACCCGCGAGATGATCCGCCTGTCGCGCCGCGACGGCCGGCCCCTGCGGCCCCACGTCATCGAGCCCGGCGAGGATCTGGCGCTGAAGGCCGCCGGGCTGACCGAGGCCGACGAGGCCTTCCACCGCGCCGCGAGCGCGCTGGCCCGCCTGCCCTCGGGGGATCCCCTCGCCCGCGCCTTCGCCGCCGAGGCCTTCGCCCGGCTGCTCGAGGTCGACGAGCTCTACACCCGCGACGACCACCCGGTGCGGCCTGATCCCGAGCCCTTCGAGCCCGTCATCGTGGCCGTGGACGGCGAGGACGCCATCGAGCTGAGCTGGGAGGAGCGCGTCCTCGACACCTTCGCGGTGGGGCCCGGCTACGTGCTCACCGCCGACGACCGGCTGCGCCCCCTGGCCACGCCCTCGCTGGCCGAAGATCCCAGCCTGCTGCTCAGCGATCTGCCCCGCGTGCCCTTCCCCGAGGCCCAGGGCTTCGTGGAGCGCTTCGTGCGCCACAGCGCCGTGGGCCTCGCCCTCGACAGCGATCACCTGCCCCGCAGCCGCCCCGCCGACGGGGTGCTCGGCTGCGTGCGCCTGGCCGAGGTCGATGACGCCCTGGTGGTGGATCTGACCTACGGCTACGTGGTCGGCGAGGCCATGGAGACGGTCACCCTGGACGAGCGCGCGAGCCACCGGCAGGTGGGCGGGGTGCTCGTGCGCCGCGACCGCCCCACCGAGCGGCGGCTGCGCGACGGCCTCAGCGCCCTGCTGGCGCGCCCCCTGCCCGCCCGCCTGCGCGGCGATCGCGCCCTGGACTTCCTCACCGACGGCTCGACGGTGCTGGGGCCGGCCTACCGCTTCTTCGGCACCGAGGACCTGGTGCGCCACCGGGTCGTGGGCAGCTTCAAGGCCGCCGTCGGCGTGCCCAGCGGCGTCGACTGGCTCGACCTCAAGATCCAGTTCGAGGTGGACGGCCGCGTCGTGGACGGCGCCGCCGTGCTGGCCAGCTGGCGCGCCGGGCACCGCTACCACCGCCTGCCGGACGGCACCCTGGCGAAGCTGCCCGAGCGCTGGCTCGCCGAGCACGGCCAGACCGCCGCCGAGCTCGAGGACGTGCGCGCGGCGGGCGACGGCCGCCTGTCGGTGTTCGCCGCGCCGCTGGTGGAGCAGCTGCTCGACCAGGTGGGCGATCAGGGCGCCCTGCGCTGGCGCGAGGCCCTGGAGCAGCTGCACGACATCAGCCAGGTGCCTCAGCGCGAGGTCCCCGCCCTGCTCAACGCCGAGCTGCGCAGCTACCAGCACACCGGCTTCCGCTGGCTGTGCTTCCTGCGGGATCTGGGGCTGCACGGCTGCCTCGCCGACGACATGGGCCTGGGCAAGACCCTGCAGGCCATCACGTTCCTGCTCGACACCCACCAGCCCGGCGGCGAGCCCGACGGCGGCCTGCCCTCCCTGGTGGTGGCGCCCACGTCGGTCATCCACAACTGGCGCGCCGAGATCGAGAAGTTCGCCCCCACGCTGCGGGTGGTGGTCTACCACGGCCTCGACCGCGATCCCGTGCAGCTGCAGGACGTGGACGTGGTGGTGACCAGCTACGCCCTGCTGCGCGGCGACGACGCCCTGCTGGCGATGCCCGAGTGGCGGGTGCTGGTGCTCGACGAGGCCCACTACATCAAGAACCCCGACAGCCAGGTGGCCAAGGCGGCCCGCGCCGCCCGCGCGCAGCACCGGCTGGCCCTGACGGGCACGCCCCTCGAGAACCACCTCATCGAGCTGTGGAGCGTGTTCGAGTTCTTGATGCCGGGCTTCTTCGGCAGCCGCGCGGGCTTCACCCGCCGCTACGCCCAGCCCATCCAGCAAGACAACGACCAGCGCGCGCTGATCGCCCTGCGGCGGCGGCTCAAGCCCTTCGTGCTGCGCCGCCACAAGAGCGAGGTGGCCCAGGAGCTGCCCCCGCGCCAGGAGCAGGTGCTGTACTGCGATCTGGGCCCCGCGCAGCGCAAGCTGTACGAGCAGGTCAAGGTCACCTTCCGCGACGCCGTGCTCGGCCGCGTGGAGCGCGACGGCATGGGCGCCGCCACCCTGTCGGTGCTCGAGGCCCTCATGCGGCTGCGGCAGGCCTGCTGCGATCCGGCCCTGCTGCCGTACCCCGAGGCCGCCGAGGTCGGCGAGTCGGCCAAGACCGATCTGCTGCTCGAGGTGCTCGGCGAGATCATCGACGCCGGCCACCGGGCGCTGGTGTTCAGCCAGTGGCCCACGCTGCTGCGCCGGGTGCGCCGCCACACCGACACCCGCGGCTGGCAGTCGCTGTACCTCGACGGCGGCACCACCCGCCGCCACGACCTGGTGGACGCCTTCAACGATCCGGCCGGGCCGCCGCTGTTCTTCATCAGCCTCAAGGCGGGCGGCACCGGCCTGAACCTCACCGGCGCCGATCACGTCATCCACCTCGATCCGTGGTGGAACCCGGCGGTGGAGGACCAGGCCACCGACCGCGCGCACCGCATCGGCCAGACCCGCCCGGTGGTGGCCTACAAGCTGGTGGCCCGCGACACCGTCGAGGAGAAGGTCATCGAGCTGCAGGCCCGCAAGCGCGCGCTGTTCAAGGCCACGGTCGAGCAGGACCGCGCCGTGGTCGAGCAGCTGACCCGCGCCGACCTGGAGGCCGTGTTTGCGCTGGACACCGAGGTGGAGCCCCTGGGGCCCGCCCTGGACCAGCCCGTGGCCGCCCTGCAGGCCGAGGCCGCGGCCGCCGCGCAGGCGGCCGTGGACGCCAACGACGCCACGGCCCAGCCGAGCGGCGAGGGCGGCGCGCTGGGTGTGCTGCCGGCCCCGCTGGCGCGCCAGCTCCGCGCCGGCGACGTGCTCACCAACGGCAGCGTGCGGGATCTGATGGGCTGGTCGGCCGCCGAGGCCCGCCGCTGGCTCAAGGAGCAGGTGGACGCCGGCGTGCTGGAGCAGCGCGGCCGCAAGCGCGGCACCCACTACATCGCGGCCCGCATGTAGCGAGGCTCGGGCTCGGGCGAGGCTCAGCCTCGGGCGGTCCTCAAGCTCAGCCCAGCCCCGCGCGGGCCACGAGCATCAGCCCGGCCACCCCGGCGAACACCAGCACCGCCGCCCGCAGGGGCGCCCCCTCCACCCGCGACACGAGGCGCTTGCTGGTCAGCAGGCCCGCGAACAGGCCGACGCTCATCACGGCCGCCCGCGCCACGTCGCCCCCGTCCAGCACCCCCGCCCAGGCCCGGCCGCTCACGGTCACCAGCACCCCGAAGCCGAACACCACCGCCAGGGTGGCCCGCAGCGTGGGCCCGGTGGCGTCGCGGTACAGCAGCGCCAGCGGCGGGCCGCCGATGGCCGACAGCGTGCCCATGAAGCCCGAGGCGATGCCCCCCATCACCAGGGTCCGCGTCGTGCGCCGCACGGTGGCGCCACGGGCCATCAGGCCCACCGCCAGCAGCACCGCCACGCCGATGAGGGCGTCGGTCACCCGGGGGTTGGCGACCCGCAGCAGCAGGCTGCCGCCCACCGCCCCGATGGCCCCGCCCGGGATCAGGCGCCGGGCCCCCGCCCAGTCCGCCGCGCGCCACTCGCGCAGGGCCATGAACAGCGCCAGCGGCAGCGACAGCACCACCTGCGGGCTCGGCGCCAGCAGCGGGCTCACCAGCGCCAGCAGCGGCACCGACGTCAGCCCCATGCCGAAGCCCAGGGTGCCGTGGATCAGGCCGGCCAGGAAGGTCACCGCCACGCCGACGCCCATGGCCCCCGGCGAGACGCCCAGGGCCGCAACCACGCTGTCCATCCGGGCTACAGCTCGTCGGCCGGGTTGATGATGCTCGGCGTCTCGCCGTCCGCCCACGCGCGGTGGAAGCGGCGCACCTGCAGGATCGTCTCGCGGCCGAGCATCACGTTCTCGTGGGTGGCGGGCTGGCGGCGCACCACGCCGCTGATCTCCTGCTCGCTCACGGTCTTGTACTGGAACAGCCCGCCGGTCAGCCCGTCGCGGTTGCCCGTCAGCGGGGCGTCGGCGGGATCGGGCAGCCAGGGGAAGGTCACGAGGGTCGGCCGCACCGGCGGCACCTGCCACGCGGCGGCCAGCGAGGCGGTGGTGGAGTTCGGCACCACCTGATCGTCCACCGCCATCACCATCAGCGTGTGGGGCCCGCCCTCGGCGCCGCTGAGGCGGTCGCCCAGCACGTGGCCGCCGTAGTTCACCGGATCGCCCTGCTCCACCACCGTCTGCAGCGCGCCGAACAGCCGCTCGCGGGCCTCATCGGTGGCGTTGCGCGACACGAAGAAGTTGAGCAGCACCGCGAAGGCCTCGCCGTCGCGCATGATCCGCGACAGCCGCCCGCCTGGCATCCCCAGGATGCTGAGGGACAGGCCGTCGTCCAGGGCCAGCAGCTCGCTGCCCATGATGCCGCCCAGGCTGAAGCCGAAGTAGCCCAGGCGATCCACGTCCACCTCGGGCCGGCCGTCGCCGTCGAGATCGGGGTGCTGCCGGATCAGCGCCAGGGCCTGCAGCTTGTCGAAGGTGGACTGGCGGAAGTTGTCGCGCAGGGCCAGGCCGTCCACGTAGCGGGCGGCCAGATCCACGGCGAAGAAGCGGGTGAGCAGATCCACCGCGTCGCTGCCCACGCCGCCGGGGTGCTCGCCGTGGGCCACGGCGTCGATGGCGATGACCGCGATGGGCGAGTCGCCGGTCAGCCGGCTGACGAAGGATCCCAGGCTGCGGTCGCCGCCGAGGCCGTGCCCCACGAGGTAGGTGGGCCACGGGCCCTCGCCCTGGGCGGGGTACCAGACGCTCACGGGCAGGGCGTACCGCGCGGCCGGCGCCGCCCCCTGCACCACCCCGTCGGTGCGGTAGTCGCCCGCCATGAAGGTGCCCTCGCAGTGCACCTGCTGGGCCGTCGCCTCGCAGGTGGGCGGGGCGAGCCAATCGAAGGCCGCGCCGGCGATGTCCGCCGCCACCGCCTGCGAGCTGGCGTGCACGGTCTGGGTGGTGAACACCGTCGCGCCGCGCACGGCGTCGGCCGCAAGGCCCAGCTGGCCCGGCAGCGCCGCGTACCGAGGCGCCAGCGCGCCGAGCCGGCCGTCGCCCTCACCCTGCAGCAGCCCCACCAGGGCCTCGGAGGGATCGATGCACCCCTCCTGCGCCTCGAGGGCGTCGGTGAGCACCACCGCGTGCTGCGCGCCCGACCGCAGGGGCCACGCCGGCCACAGCGCCAGCGCCTGCCCGTCGTCCAGCCGCACGGGCTCGTAGGGCACGGGCTCGGGCGGATCCACGCTCAGATCCACCAGCAGCAGCCCCGGGTGGACCTCCGCCAGGGGCGGGAAGGTGCCGGCGGCCAGGCGCACGAAGACCGGCGCGCTGGTGCCAAAGCCATCCAGGGCGCCCATGGCCGCGTACAGGCCCACCAGGGTGTCTGAGGTGTCGGCCAGCCAGGCCGCGCGCTCCCCGTCGATCTGGACCCGCAGGCCGGTGGCCGTGCCGGGATCGTCGACGGTCCAGAAGTCGTCAGGGAAGCTGGTGAGCGTCTCGGGCTGGCCCACGGGATCGTAGCCAAAGCGGGCCGGGCAGGCGGCCGGGGGGGCCGCGTCGGGGGCCACGCCAGCGTCGGCGGCGGGCGCCATCTGCGCAGGCGCGTCCGCCTCGGGGGCCTCGCTGCAGCCAGCGGCCAGGCCACAGCCCACGGTCAACGTCGCCAGCAGCCACGCGGGCCGCCGCCACAGGCGGGGGGGACACGGTCGCATCACAGCTCCCTGGGGGGGCAAGGGGCGCCGATGGTAACGCAAGGGGTCCACCGCGCTCGATGAATTCGGCCCCCCACCGCCCGTCGCCGGGCGCCTGTACACCCCACCCCGGACGCCCTGGAGGCCACATGACCCGCCTGGCTCGCTCCCTCGCCGCCCTGGCCCTGCTCACCCTG
>JAUHVS010000363.1 GCA_030424955.1 bacterium
CCTGCGCGCCGCCGGGGGTCCTGGTCTGCGGTGCGGACGGGCTGGTCTGTGACGCGCCCCGCATCGAGCCCACGCCCGAGGTCTGCGATGGCCGCGACAATGACTGCGACGGCCAGGTCGATGAGGAGCTGCTCGGCGAGGCCTGCCGGGCGGGCGTCGGCGCCTGCGCGGCGCCGGGCCGGCTGGTGTGCACGGCGGGCGACTTCGTGTGTGACGCTGAGCCCCTCGCCCCGCGGGCGGAGGCCTGTGACGGGGTCGACAACGACTGTGACGGGCAGACCGACGAGGGCGGCGTCTGCGCCATGATGGGCTGCAACGTCAACGCGGACTGCCCGGCCGATCAGTTCTGCGCCGAGGCCGCGTGCCGGCCGGGGGTGCCGCTGCCGGCCAACGAGAGCTACGGCGCGCATGGGAGCTGCAACGACTGGAACGCCTGCGTGGACGCAGAGGGCTGCGCCAACGCGGCGTGCGCGCTGTACGGCCACGGGCCGGCGGTGCGCTGGGTCGACGGGCAGTGCCTGTCGGCCCAGGCCTGCCGGATCTTCAACGACTTCGCCGTCCCCCCTGACGCGGACTGGGCCCCCCGCGGTGACTGTGGGCTGCCGGTGGCCAGCGCCGTGGTGTGCGCCCCGGCGGGGGGGGCCGTCGGCGGGGACGAGATCTGCGACGACGGGGTCGACAACGATGGGGACGGCTTCGTGGACTGCGTCGACTTCGACTGCGCCGGCGTGGGCGCCTGCCCCGGCGAGGTCTGCGACGACGGGATCGACAACGACGGCGACGGCTTCGTGGACTGCGACGACTTCAACTGCGACGGCGACCTGGCCTGCGGCCCGATGATGAACGGCCAGGTCGGGCTGTTCGCGGTGGGCGACGGCCCCGACTGGACTGCGGCCCAGGCGACGTCGTGCGTCGCGCAGTGTGCGCGGATCTTCGGCGGCGCGGCGGCCGGCTACGGCTGCTCGACGGTGAACGGGCAGTACAACGGGCGGGCCTTCGTCAACGGCTACTCCGACCGGCAGTACTGCCGGGGGAATGGGGTGGACGAGGCCTTCGTCCAGCCGGGGGAGGGCCAGCTCTACAACTGTGGGGCGAACCGGTGCAGCTACTCCGCCTACGTGTCCGACGGGGCGGAGTGCGACAACAGCATCAACTACTGCTGGCGGCGCTGAGCGGGCCCGCGCTTGCAGCCGGGCGCCCGGTAGGGTAGCACCCGCCGTCCACCCACCGGCCGCTGGCGCCCGCCGCGGCCGGTCCTGACCGGGGAGCCGGCATGTCCAAGGGCCTGTACCACCGCGAAGAGCGCTACGACGCGGCCGCCATCGACGGGCTGGCCGGCCACTACCGCGCGCTGCTCGAGGGCTGCGGCGAGGCGCCGGATCGGCCGGGCCTGCAGCGCACGCCCGAGCGGGCGGCCAAGGCCCTGGCGTTCTTGACCCAGGGCATGCACCAGGACGCCCGGGCCATCCTCGAGAGCGCGGTGTTCGACGAGCCCTACAACGAGATGGTGCTCGTCAAAGACATCGAGCTGTTCTCGCTGTGTGAGCACCACCTGCTGCCCTTCTTCGGCAAGGCGCACGTGGCCTACATCCCCGACGGGCGCATCGTGGGCCTGAGCAAGATCCCCCGGGTCGTGGACGTGTTCGCCCGGCGGCTGCAGGTGCAGGAGCGCCTCACCTTGCAGATCCGCGACTGCATCGCCGAGACCCTGCGGCCCAAGGGCGTGGCGGTGGTGATCCAGGCGCAGCACCTGTGCATGCAGATGCGCGGCGTCGAGAAGCAGCACGCGCTCACCACCACGTCGGCCTACACCGGCGTGTTCAGCGACGACATCACCGCCCGCGAGGCCTTCACGCGGCTCACCTTGGGCTGAGCCCGGGCGCGGCGCCCTTGGCAGCCGCGCCGGGAGGGGGTAGACCGGGCGGCTGCCAGTCGACGCGCCCGTTGGCTGGCCCTCACCCGCCCGCTGCCCCGGAGCCGCCCATGCGCCGTGCCCTGCTCGTCCTGCTCGCCCTGTGGCCCGCCCTCGCGGCCGCCGAGGCGCCCCCCAAGCCCGTCAAGGTGTTCCTGGACGAGGTCAACGCCACGCTCCGCGCCCGGTGGGCCGAGTCGGAGCGCGCCGCCTGGGTGGCCGCCAACTTCATCACCGTCGACACCCAGGCCATCGAGGCCCAGGCCCGCGAGCGGCTGATGGCCGCCACCAGCGAGGCGGTCACGGCGACGGCGGCCTACAAGGGCGACGCCCTGGACCCCGAGTCGGCGCGGATGATCACGCTGCTGCGGCTGTCCACCAGCGCGCCGGCCCCGCTCAACGCCGAGCGCCGCAGCGAGCTGGCCACCGTGCTGGCGGATCTGGGGGGCCTGTACGGCGCCGGCAAGTGGTGCCCGCCGGGCGCCAAGGACGGCGCCGGCTGCCAGACCCTGGGCGATCTGTCGAAGATCATGGCCGAGAGCCGCGACCCCAAGGCGCTGCTGCAGGCTTGGACCCGCTGGCGCACGGTGTCGCCCGCCATGAAGCCCCTGTACGAGCGCTTCGTGGCCCTGGGCAACGAGGGCGCTCGGGGCATCGAGTTCAAGGACCTGGGCGACGCCTGGCGCTCGGGCTACGACATGCCCGCCGAGGCCTTCGAGGCCGAGACGGAGCGGCTGTGGCAGCAGGTGCAGCCCCTGTACGAGCAGCTGCACTGCTATGTGCGCGGGCGGCTCGCCAAGCGCTACGCCGGCGTGGTGTCCGCCAAGGGCACGCTGCCGGCCCACGTGCTGGGCAACATGTGGGCCCAGGACTGGCTCGAGATCTACCCGCTGGTGGAGCCCTTCCCGGGCAAGGCGCCGCTGGACGTCACCGGCGCGCTGAAGGCCAAGCAGTGGGACGCCATGCGCATGGTCAAGCTGGCCGAGGGCTTCTTCACCGGCCTGGGGCTCAAGCCCCTGCCGCCGAGCTTCTTTGAGCGCAGCCTGTTCGAGAAGCCGCAGGACCGCGAGGTGGAGTGCCACGCGAGCGCGTGGGACGTGAACTACCAGGGGGACGTGCGCATCAAGATGTGCATCGAGCCCACCGAGTCGGACCTGATCACGATCCACCACGAGCTGGGCCACATCTACTACTACCTGTACTACAACCAGCTGCCCATCCTGTATCAGAGCGGCGCCCACGACGGCTTCCACGAGGCCATCGGCGACGCCCTGGCGCTGTCGGTGACCCCCGGCTACCTCAAGCAGGCGGGTATCCTCGACGCCGCCCCCGACGACGCCGAGGGGCTGCTCAACGTGCAGATGAAGGTGGCCCTCGACAAGATCGCGTTCTTGCCCTTCGGCCGCATGATCGATCAGTGGCGCTGGGATGTGTTCAGCGGGAAGGTCAAGCCGGCGGACTGGAACGCCCACTGGTGGCGGCTGCGCGCCCAGTACCAGGGGATCCACCCGCCGGTGGCGCGGCCGGCCGACGCCTTCGATCCCGGCGCGAAGTACCACATCCCGGCGAACACACCCTACGTGCGCTACTTCCTGTCCTTCGTGGTGCAGTTCCAGTTCTACAAGGCGCTGTGCGAGGCCGCCGGGCACACCGGGCCGCTGCACACCTGCTCGTTCGCGGGCAGCAAGGCCGCCGGCGAGCGGCTGGCCAAGGTGCTGGCCATGGGGGCGAGCAAGCCCTGGCCGGACGCCATGGAGGCCTTCACCGGGCAGCGGGCCATGGACGCCTCGGCGCTGCTGGAGTACTTCGCGCCGCTGCAGGCGTGGCTCAAGACGCAGAACGCCGGGCAGGCCTGCGGCTGGTGAAGGTCGGGGTCTGGGCTGAGTGAGGGGCGGCCGCCCACCCGGGCAGGGGGCTGGCCGCACCGGGCTGGGCGAGCCCCCGCTGGGCGAGACCCCGCTGGGCGAGGCGCCGCCGGGGGCGCCTCAGCGGGCGGTCAGGCGCAGGTGTCCTGGAAGTGGGCCTCGAGGGCGCCGTTGTGGCAGAGCATGCGCAGCCGGCGCAGGGCCTGGCCCTGGATCTGGCGGATGCGCTCGCGGGTCAGATCGAAGACCTCGCCCACCTCTTCCAGCGTGTAGTTCTGCCGCACGCCGATGCCGAAGCGCAGCTTCAGCACCCGGGCCTCGCGCTCGGTGAGCCGGCTCAGCACGTCCTCGATGGCCGTGCCCAGCAGGGCGTGGCCCGCCCGCTCGGTGGGGTCGGGGCAGTCGGTGTCCTCGATGAACGAGCCCAGGTCGCTGGCGTCGTCCTCGCCGCCCGCGGGCTGGTCCAGGCTCAGGCGGGTGCGGCCAAAGGCCATGACCTCGCTGAGCTTCGTGGGCGGCAGCTCCAGGTGGCCGGCGATCTCGTCCAGGGTGGGCTCGCGGTCGAGCTCCTGGGTGAGGGCCCGGCGGGCGCTGGCGATCTTGTTGAGCAGGTCGATCTGGTGCACGGGCAGGCGCACGGTGCGGCCGCTGTCGGCGATGGCGCGGGTGATGGCCTGCCGGATCCACCAGGTGGCGTAGGTGCTGAACTTGTGGCCGCGGCGGTGATCGAACTTGTCGACCGCGCGCATCAGCCCCAGGTTGCCCTCCTGCAGCAGATCGCCCAGGGGCAGCCCGCGGTTGCGGTAGCGCTTGCCGATGCTCACCACCAGCCGCAGGTTGGCCTCGATCATGCGGTGGCGGTGGCGGTCCAGCTGGCGCTTGCAGCGCAGCAGGTTGGCCACGTAGGTGCGGTAGGTGGGCCAGTCCATGCCCAGCTCGGCCTCGAAGCGGCTGAGGCGGTGCTGGGCGCCGTCGGCGATGCAGGGGGTCGCGTCGCCGCTCAGGCGGGCCCAGCTGGCCATGGCGTCGCGGCGGCCGACCAGCTCGGCGACGAGGCCCTCGACCACCGGCCAGCTGAGGCGCAGCTCAGCGAACGCCTTGAGCAGATCGCCGTCGTAGTCGCGCTTGGCCGAGGCGCCCTTGGTGCGGGCGCGGTCGATGCGGGCGATGGCGCGGGTGCTCTTGACCAGATCGGCGTTCGACAGCGCGCTGTCGTAGGCCCCCCGGGGGTTGAGCCGGCCGTCCTTGAAGCGGGCGGGCAGATCGATCACGAGCTTCACGCCCACCGGGGCGCTCAGCATGTGCTGCACGAGGGCGTCGCGGGCGGCCGACATCTGACAGCCCAGCTCGAACTCATCCTCGCGGGTCAGCAGGGCCTCTCGCCCGATGCGCGAGAGGTACATGCCCACCACATCGATGTCGCTTCCGGTGCTCTGTGCTGCCTCGACCATGTTCGACTCCTTTGTCGCGGGCGTCTCCGCCGCGGATTGCCGAGTCGAGTAAGCAGGGATCGTGCCAAGGGCGGGAGCGGCGCCAGCCCGCGCCAAACGGGCGGGGGACCGAGGTGGGGTCAAAAGTCACCATGACATCGCTGCCATGCGTACTGACACCGATGTCGGGGGGGGCGTTGACCCCAGCCGGGCAGCAGGGATGGTCAGGAGCCTAGCCGAAGGGCCCAGATGAACACCAACGCGACCGGCGGACGTACCGCGCATCTCATCGGCCGCGCCTTTGTTTTTGCGGCGTTGCACGCCGACGACGGTTGGTTTTTTTCTCGAGGAGTCTCCATGCCTCTGTTCGCTGGCGCGATGCTCGCGGCCGCCTTGTTGACCCCAGCCGCTGCGGTGGCAGGGCCGGACGCCGCCCTGGGGCGGCTCACCGCCAGCCAGCCCGACCTGCGGGTGGTGTGGCGCGACGGCGGGCCGTCCCTGCTCACGGGGCTTCGGGTCCCCACCCAGGGCACGACCCCGATGGCGCGGGTCTCGCACTTCCTGGGGGCGCACGCCGCGCTCCTGAACGGCGCTGAGCTGGTGCCCGAGGCGGTGGTCAGCCGCGGGCGGCGCACGGTGGTGCGCCTGACCCAGCAGCACGGCGGCCGCCCGGTGCTGGATCGCTCGGCCACCATCACCTTGGACGCCGAGGGCCAGGTGACGGCGGTGCACAACCCCACCCGCGCGCTGGTGGAGGTGGCGCCGGCGCGCATCGACGCGGCGCAGGCGCGGGCGCTGGCGGTGGAGGCGGTGCTGGGCCGGCCGGCGCCGGCGGTGGCGGCGAAGGCCACGGCGCGGGCCGTGGTGCTGGCCCGCGGGGACGTGGGCGTGGCCGCCTTCGAGGTGCGGGTGCTGGACCGGGTGGTGCGCGTGGACGCCGCCGCCGGCGAGGTGCTGGGCGTGCAGGTGGGGTGGCAGCGATGGGCGCGCGGACGATGCGGTGGCTGACGCTGGCGCTGCCCTTGGCGGTGGCGGCCTGTGATGACGGCGACACGCCGGCGGTGGATCCGCCGCTGGTGGTGGTGCTGCCCGACGCCGCCCCGGCGCCCG
>JAUHVS010000364.1 GCA_030424955.1 bacterium
ACGAGCCCCACCAGCAGGAGCACGAGCACGCCGAGGGCCTGCCACACCTGCACGCCCAGCACCTGCACCCGCAGGCTGGGCGGCAGGCCCACCACGATCTGCTCGACGACCCCGGAGAAGGTGTCGTTGTACAGCCGTGGGATGTGGCGCACGACCGTGGCCGGGAAGCGCCACTGCTTGCCCTGGCGGCGCAGGTAGACGTCCGTGAGGTCGCCAACCAGAACGGCGTGGGCGCGGCCGCTGGCGTCACGGAAGTCGGGATCGTCGGCGAGGTCCTCCATCACCACGAACAGCCCGCGGTGGTCGAGCACGGCCTTGAGCTGCTCGACCCGCCGGCGCAGCTGGGCCTCGGTCAGATCGCTCGGGCGCTCGAAGCAGCGGGTCGCTTCGGCGGGGAAGTACTGGTCGGCCTGGAGGTTGTCGAGGAACTGGTGGGCGGCGGCGCGGGGGTCGTGACAGGGGCCGGTCTCGGCCTGGGCCGCCCCCACCGGCAGGGCGACGAGCGACAGCAGCCAGAGGATCAGGGCAAGGGGGCGGATCATCCACGACCTCCAGTCGAGACGGGGCGCCCGTCGCCCGCAGGGGGGAGGGCATGGTCGGCGGTGCGTGGGCGACGCCCACGCGGTCCGGGAGGCCCCGTGTAGCAACCTCGACGGGGCGTGTCGAGGGGCGTCGCGGGCCCGGCAGGTGGCGGCTGGAGTGTCCGCTTGGGGGGCGGGGCGGCCGGTGCAGTGGCCGATACCGCTCGCCCTGGGCGCCGTGGGCGGCGCGCAGCCCCGGCGACAGGGCCCGCTGCCGCGCGGGGAGGGCTGGCCCGCTCCTTGCTGTCGAGCCGGGCCCGGTGCGCCGCGCGGACCGGTGGCGCAGGGCCTGAGGCGGGCGTAGGAGGCAGGGGTGCAGATGGCGACGGACGATGTGTTCCAGCGGCTCGTGGGCATCCTGGTCGACCAGTTTGGCAAGGCCCGCGAGCAGCTGACCCGCGACACAACCTTGCGCGGCGGCCTGATGTTGGACAGCCTCGACCTCATGGATCTGTCGACGTGCATTGGCCAGGAGTTCGGGCTGACGCTGGACCTGCACGCCGTGCGGTCGGCGCAGTCCCTCGCGGGCCTGGCCCGGCTGGTGGTCGAGCGCCGTCGGTTGGCCGCGTGACCACCGCGCCCTCGGCTCGCGGCCGGCTGCGTATCGCGGACCGGTTCACGACCGTGAGGCTGCTCGGCGAGGGCGCCGATGGGCGGGTGTACCTGGCCCGCGGCGAGCAGCGCACCGATCGCTACGCCGTCAAGCTGCTGCGCCCCGACCGGCGCGCGGATCCGCTGGCGCAGGCCCGGCTGCTGGCTGAGGCCCAGCTGGTGCTTCGGCTCGACCATCCCCACGTGGTGCAGGGCATCGCGCACGGGCACGACGACGCCCATGGCCCCTTCTTCGCCATGGCCCACGTGGGGGGCGTGCCCTTCGACGCGTGGAGGGACGACACCCCCATCACCACCTACCTCGAGCACCTGCGGCAGGCCTGCCTGGCCCTGGACTACCTGCACCACCGCGGGATCGTGCACCGGGATCTGAAGCCCGAGAACCTGCGGGTGGAGACCCGCCACGGCGCCCCCCACGTGGTGCTGCTTGACTTCGGGCTCGCCGCCCAGCCGGGCGACGCTGTGGCCGGCACGCCGTCGTACATGGCGCCCGAGGTCGTGGGCGGCGCGGCCGCCGGGCCCGCGGCCGATGTCTACGCCTTGGGGATCCTGCTCTTCCAGTTCCTCACCGGGCGGCTGCCGTTCCGGGGCGATCACGGCGTCGCGGTGGCGCTGCAGCACCGCAACGAGCCGCTGCCCCCCGTGGTGCTGCGCCAGGGCATCCAGGTGCCGGCCCCCATGTTGGACGTGTTGCAGGTGGCCTTGGCCAAGGCGCCGGGCGATCGCTTCGAGGACGCCGGCGCCTTCGGGCGGGCGATGGCGCGGGCCCTCGGGCGCTCGGCGCCGCCCCCTCAGGTCACCGCGGCGGCGCAGCGGATCTCGGCGATCGTGGGCGAGAGCGTGCGGCCGCGGCGCAGCGATCCGCCCGCCGCTGCGCCCACCGTGGAGCGCCTGATCGACGCGCACTGCGCGCAGGCACCCGCCCTGAGGGCGCCCCTGCTGGCGAGCCTCATCGAGGACGGCGTAGTGGTCGAGGACGCGGGCGAGCTGCGCTGGCTGCGGGCGCCCCGCCCCGCGCGCTGGCCGGCGAGCCTCGCGGCGCTCCAGGCCCAGCGGCTGGTGGCGCGGTTGTCGGGGGCGGCCGGGGCCGACGCGCTGCAGGCCCTGGCGTTGGTGGCGCTGTCCGGCGGCCGCCTGCCCGCGGCGCTGGGCGCTGAGCTGGTGTCACCGGCGGCCCGCGACGCGCTGCTGGCTGAGTCGGCGCTGGTCATCGACGCGGGGACCTGGGCGCTCAGCGATCCGGCGGTGGGCGCGGCGCTCAGGCGTCAGCTGGATCCGACCGTCCAGGCCACGGCGGCCGGGCGGCTGGCGCGGGCCCTGGCCGCGGGGCCGGCGCCCGACGCGCTGCAGCTGGCCCGCCTGTGGGTGTTGGCGCAGGCCCACCGGGAGGCGGCGGAGGCCTTGCGTGGGGCGGCGGACGCGGCCTGGCAGGCGCGGGCGGTCAGCGAGGCCCTGGATCTGGGGGCGCAGGCGGTGCGCCACGCCGCCCGCTGTTCGGACGGGGGGCACACGGTGGCGCGCTTCCGCTTGTGGCACGCCCGGCGGCTGCGCGCGACGGGGCAGGTGGAGCAGGCGGTCCACCTGGCCCAGGCCGAGCGGGTCCGCGGGGAGACGGAGGCGTGGTGGGACGTGCTCGGCGCCGCGGCCTGGCTGCTGGCTGACGTGGATCGCGACCTGAAGGCCTGGCCGACGGCGCTCAGCGAGTACGCCGCGGCGGCCATGGCCTTCGAGCGGGCTGGGGACGGGCTCAGCGCAGCGGACGTGCACCTGGAGCGGGGCCGTGTCTTCCGGGCCCTCGGGCGGGTCGCTGAGGCCCTGGCAGAGTTTGAGGCGGCGCAGGCGGGGCTGGGGCCGCACGGGGGCGGGCCTCGGACGGCGGCGGTCTTGCTCGGCACCGGCGAGGCCGCGCTTCGCCTGGGGGCGCTGCCCCGCGCGGTCGAGGCCCTGACGGCGGCCCGGGCCGCCTACGCCGATGGCGGCCGGCCGCGCTTCTCGGCGCGGGCGAGCTGGCTGCTGGGCGAGGCGCTGCGGCTGAGCGGCCAGCCCCAGGCGGCTGAGGCGGCGCTCGTCACGGCGGCGCGGGTCTGGCGCGACGTCGGCGACAGCGTGGGAGAGGCGACGGCTCAGCTGGCCCTGGCGCGGCTGGCGCGGGCCGCGGGCGACGTGTCTGGCACCGTGCGATTGCTGGTGCGCAGCGCGGCCCTGTTCGCGGAGGCCGGCCAGGAGGCGCGCGCGGAGGAGCTCCGGCGCGAGGCGGCGCGGCTGGAGGCCGGGTGACGGCCCTCGCCGGGCGCTACCGGCTGGACGCCCCCATCGGTGAGGGCGGGCTGGCGACGGTCCACGCGGCCTTCGACGAGGTGGATCGCCGCTGGGTGGCGATCAAGCGGCTGAAGGCCGAGGCGGGTCGCCAGCCGGGGCTGGTGCGGCGCCTGCGCCGCGAAGCCCGCGCGATGGCCGAGCTGGATCACCCCCACATCGTGAAGGCGCTCGCCCTGGGCGAGGACGAGGCCGGGCGCCCGTTCCTGGTGCTCGAGCGCGTCGACGGGCCCACGCTCGGCGTCTGGGCCCAGGGCAAGCGGCGCCTGGCGGAGCGGATCGCCTGCCTGGATCAGGTGCTCGCGGCGCTCGGCTATATGCACGCCAAGGGCGTGGTGCACCGCGATCTGAACCCGGCCAACGTGGTGGTGGGGCGGCAGGCCGACGGCACGCCCGTGGTCAAGCTGCTGGACTTCGGGTTCGCGGCGCGCGGCGGAGAAGACGCGGATGGGGAGCCGGCGGCCGTGTTTGGGGCGCCGGCCTACATGTCCCCCGAGCAGGCCGCGGGCGAGCAGCGCCTGGGGCCCGCCACCGATCTCTACGCCCTGGCGGCCATCGCGTGGGAGCTCTTCACCGGGGCGCCGCCCTTCGACGCCGACAACGCGACCGGCGTGCTGATGATGCAGCTCACCGCGCCGCTGCCTGCGCTGCGGCCGCTGCCTGGGCTGCAGCTCCCCCCGACGCTGATCAGCTGGCTCGCGGCGGGCCTGGCCAAGAGCCCCGCCCAGCGGCCGCCGTCGGCCGGTGAGATGCGCCGGTCGCTGGCCGAGGTGTTCGGCCTGGGGCCTGCCGGGGTGACCCAGCAACCCCCGGAGGTCCCGGCCACCCCCGATGACAGCGGCTCGCTCAGCCACGCGGTGCTGTCGGACGCCGCCGATCCCGAGCGGGGCGCCTTGGTCGGGCGGGACGCCGAGCGTCGGTGGCTGTGGGCCGCCGTGCGGGGGGTCTGCGCCGACGGGCACGGCCGCTGCGCGGTCATCGAGGGGCCCTCGGGCGCGGGCGCCAGCCGGCTGATGGACTGGGTCATCGGCGCCGCGGCAGAGGGCGGCTGGCTCCAGACCGGGCGGGTGGCCTGGATCGACGGGCCCGTGGGCGCTGGGCTGGTGGACGCCGTCCGCCCGCTGCTGTGGGAGACCCTCTCGCCGGATGATCTGGATGGGGCCCGGCTGGCCGAGTGGGTGACCCGGCCGGCGGGCGCGCCGATCCCCCATGAGGCGCTCGCGCGCGCGCTGACGGCGGCCGCGCGGCGGCTGCCGATCCTGCTGTGCCTGGACGGGCTCGACCAGGCCTCGGCTGCGGAGCGAGCGGCGGTGGTGCGGCTGGTTGAGGCGGTGTGTCGGCCGCGGGTGCCCGTGCTGGTGGTGGTGACCGCGCGCTGTGAGCTAGACGCGCCCGAGGGGACGTCGCCAAGCGAGGGCCTGCTGACCTCTGGGGCCGACACGGTCAGCCTGCTGCGCCTGGAGGGGCTGCCGCGCGGGGAGCTGGCTACGCTGTGTCAGCAGCTGCTGTTGCTGCACCCCGCGTCGGCAGCGCGCCTGGCCCGCGGCGCTGCGGGCCTGCCGCTGCAGGGCGTGATGGCCCTCGCGACCTTGCGGGCCGAGGGGGGCCTGAGGGTGGTGGACGGCCTGCACCGGCTGGCCGACACGGCCGTGGTCCCGACCAGCCTGGAGGCCACGGCCTCGCGCTGGCTCGCCACCGTGTTCGCGCGGGTGCCGGACGGGGGGCGCCTGGCCGACTTCGCCCAGCGCCTCGCCGTGCTGGGGCAGGGCGCGCCCTTCGAGCTCGCGGTGCGCCTCGGCCGGGCGGTGGGGTGGCAGGAGGCCGAGGTCGAGCGCGCGCTGGATCGCCTGGTACGGGGCGGGGTGCTGCGGGACGCGGCCGACGACGCGTTCGTGCTGCGCCACCCGGTGCTGCGGCGGGTGCTGCTGCGGCAGGCCAACGGGCGCACCGACGCCGCGACGCTGCACGTGCAGGCGGCCGAGGCCCGGCAGGGGTGGGGCCAGGATCCGGGCGGGGACCTGGCGGCCTCCGTCGCGGCGCACTACCGCGCGGCGGGCCGCATCGCGGAGGCGGTGGAGGCGCTGCTGGGGTCGGCGCACCAGGCGCGGCGGGCTGGTGGCCTGGATCGCGCCAACGCGCGCTTCGCCCGCGCGCTGCGCTGGCTCGACACGGTGCCGGGGGGCGCGCCCGACGCGATGCTCCGCAGCGAGGCGCTGCTCGGGCGGGCGCAGGTCGCCCTGGCGGCGCGAGACGCCGACGGGGCGCGGCGCCTCGGACACGGGCTGGGCGCGCTGGGGGCGGGGGCGCCAGACGCGCGGGCGGACAGCGCCTGGATCTTGGCGCAGGCGGCGCTGCTGGAGGGCCAGGCGGCCAAGGCGCTGGGGCTGCTCGACGAGCTCGACGGCGGGCAGGCCCACCTCAGCCCGCGCCAGGCCGGCCGGGTGTCCCTGGTGCGGGCGCGGGCGCTGGCCCAGCTCGGCCGGGGGGCACCGGCGCAGGCGTCGAGCCGTCAGGCGGTGGCAGCCTTTGAGGCGGCAGGCGATCCGCTCGGGCAGGCCGAGGCGCGGCTGTCCCTGGGGGAGCTGGCCATGGCGCGGGGCGCTGGCGCCGAAGCCCGGCGGGCGCTGGCGGGCGCCGCGCGCCTGGCGGTGAGCTGTGGGGAGTGGCCGCTGGTCGCGCGGGCGCAGCTTCGGTTGACCGAGCTGCTCCGCCGCTCGGGCGACGCCGAGGGCGCCCTGGAGGCCGCGGTCGCCGCCGAGGCCGCCGCCAGCCAGGCCGGGGATCGCCTGGCCGTGG
>JAUHVS010000365.1 GCA_030424955.1 bacterium
CGGGCAGCCAGCGGCCCAAGCGCAGCGGGTTGGCGGGATCGGCCAGGTCGTAGATGAGCACCCCGCCCACGCCGACGGCGATGTAGAGCCGGCCAGTTTCCTCGTCGACGCTCACGTCCACGCAGCGGGCCGGCAGGCCCTGGCGCGCCACGACCTGCGGGGCCTCGGGATCGCTCAGGTCCATCACCTCAAGCTGCCCGTCCTGGCCACAGGCGTAGCCGTGGTCGCCAAAGGCGCCCAGGGCCAGCACGCCCTCAGGGTCGGCCAGGCCGCCGCCGGGCTGCTCGCCCAGGTCGCCGCCGCCGTTGTCCTCGCCCGTGGTGAACGTCACCTCGGCCGGCTCGGCGGGCACCAGGCGGTTGCCGCCCAGGTCGGTGATGTCGGGGCCGATGGTCGCGGTGTGCAGCCCGTTGGCCACCAGCGGGCCCGGCACGCTCAGGCGCCAGGTGCCGTCGCCGGCCACCTCGCCGCCCACGGCGTCGCCGCCGCTGCTCACCTGCACCGCGTTGGGGCCGGCGCTGCGCACCGGCTCGCTGAAGACGGCCACGAAGCCGGCCTGGGGGTCCGCCCCCTCGGCGCCGTCGGCGGGCTCGGTGCCTACCAGGAAGGGCGGGAGGTCGAAGACCCGCCAGCCCCCGGCCCGGAAGCCCACGACCACCGCGCCGTAGCGCACGACGACCACCACCCTGATCCCGGGCAGGCCGCGGCGCACGGCCACGCGCACCAGCACCTGGACCCGCACGCCGTCGACCCGGCGCCACACCCGGGCGAACACCCGGATCTCACCGGTGGCCAGGGCCACCACCACCGTGGCGCCGCGGCGCCACACGGCCACCACGTCGACCCCGGCGTCCACCACCCGGCGCACGAACACGATCCGCCCGGCGGCGGCGTCCCAGCGCACCACGATGAGCCCGTGCCCGCGCACGGCGACGTGGAACACCCCGTCCGCGAAGCCCACCACGCCCACCACGGGGCCGGGGCCGGTCCAGCCGTGCAGCACGGCGCCCAGCCGGCGCCCCACCGCGTGCAGCACGCCACGGGCGTCGATGATCAGCAGCACGTCGGGCGCGCCCACGGCCAGGCGGAGCGGGCCGGCGAAGGCGTAGCCGCCGCGCACCACCACCCGGGGGGCTGCGGGGTCATACAGATCCACGGCCACCACGTCGCCGCCCACGCCCACGTACACCCAGCCCTCGGCGGCGGCCCACGCCACCGCGCTGGCCACGCCGCCCACGTCGAGGGTGGCGACGACGCGCACGTTGGCGGGCGCGCTCACGTCCACCACCACCAGGCCGGCCGCGCCGGCGGCGATGGTCAGCAGGCCCCGGCCCTCGTCCGCGTCGATGGCCTGGCAGGGCCCAGGCAGGTCGATGGGCCCGAAGCGCAGCACGTTCTGGTCGCCGCCGCTGGCGTCGGCGCCCTCAAGGCGGCCGTCGTCCAGGCAGAACCAGCTCACGTCGCCCACAGCCACCGCGCCGGCGGGCGGGCCGCCCAGATCGCCCTGAGCGCCGGGATCCACGTCGGGGTCGTCGTCCAAGCGCTCGCCGGTGGTGAAGCCGCTGCTGAAGCCGTTCAGGGGCGAGAGCCGCGTGCCCTGCAGGTCGGTCACGTCGGCCAGCACCGACACCGAGTGCGCGCGGTTGGCCTCCAGCGGCTCGTCGGGGTCGATCAGCAGTTCGAAGGGGTTCAGCGCCACGGCTACGCCGGGCGCCGGCGCGAAGCCGCCCACGGGGAAGATGAGCCCGGCGCCGTCCAGGCTGGCGGGGGCCACCGGCTCGCTGAAGCGCACCCGTGCGGTGGTGTTGCGGGCGACATCCTGGGCCCCGTCTGCGGGGTCCACCGCCACCACGAAGGGCGGGGTGTTCACGTAGGCCACCCGCTCGGGGAACACCGCCAGCACGCCGCCGCGCAGGCCCACCAGGCCCAGCGGGGCCACGCCCTCGGCGGGGGGCACCGCCACCACCCCCACGGTCACGCCCACGACCCGCACGGTCACGACGCCGCTGGCCACCACGACGCTCAGGGTGTCGCGCCAGGCGCTCACCCAGCGGGCGCCCGCCACGCCGGCGGGCAGGCCCTCGATGACGGCGCCCGTGCGCACGTCGAAGCCCAGCAGCGCCTCGTCGCAGGCGCCGAACACGCCGCCGCCGGCCCAGCCCAGGCCCAGCAGCCCGGCGCCGCAGCCCGAGTTCACCGACCAGCCGAGGGCGCCGTCGGCCCAGCGGTACACCGTGCCGTCCGCCAGGCTGCCGACGAGCACCCCGTCGCGCACCACCAGCCGCAGGTGGCGGGCCTGCACGTCGACGGTGATCCGGATGTCGAGCAGGGCGGGGGCCCGCGCGTCGGCCAGGTCGAAGACCACCACCACGCCGCCGGCCAGGCCCACGTACAGGCGGGCCGCCACGGCGTCCACCGCCACCGCGTGGGCGGCGGCCTCGGTGGGTAGGGTCGCGATCACCTGGGTGTTGGCGGGGTCGCTGTAGTCCAGCACGTCCACGCCGGCCTCGCCCACCGCGGCGTAGGCCAGGCGGCCGCCGTCGTGGGCCGCGACGTCCTCGGCCGGCGCCGAGGTGGCGAAGGGCCCGAAGCTCAGCAGGCCCTCGGGCTCGCTGGCGTCGGCCAGGCCCACGCCCTCGACGCCCAGCGCCAGCACACCGACGTCGCCGGCCGCCACACCACCGCGGAAGTCGGCGGCCTCCAGCGGCTCGTCGTCGGTGATCAACTGCGCGGGTGGCTCAGGCTCGACAGGCGGCGCCATGTCGGGGGCCAGGCCCGCGTCGGGCTCGATCCCGTCGTCCGGGTCCGGCCCCTCGTCCGGTAGGACGCCGTCATCCGGGTCCATCCCCTGATCGGGCTGGACGCCGTCGTCGCGGTCGGCCACGCCGTCATCGGGATCGGTCACGCCGTCGTCGAGGGGGATCCCTCCGGCATCGGCGGTCATGTCGACGCCCAGGTCGACGGTCCCCCCCGTAGGCTCCACCGTGGGGCTGCAGCCCCACAGGAGCCAGGCGGCCAACAGTATCCAGACGGCAAGCCCACGGCGTACGGCAACTCTCATCACGATCGGTCCTCCCCAACGTCCCCAGCGCAGCCTCTCCCACGGGCGGGCGAGGCGGCGGCAGCGCGCAGCGCGACGTGGCAAATGTCGGCCGCCGGGGCCGGCGCCCTGTGCCGCGGGTCAACGTGACCTGGATCGGGACGCGCTGAACCGGCCGCTGGCCTGGGTGGGGGCTCACCTCGGGCGCCCCGCCATGGGGCCGTGGCTGGCGCAGAGTGTCCGATGTGTCGGTCTGTGCCGGACGCCTGTCCGGCTGGAGCCGGACACCTGTCGTTGGTGGCTGTAATACTTCTTCACATAGGGGCCGGCCTGCGGCGGCGTGGCGCCCGCGCAGGCGAGGGTGGTTGTGGCTGGCTGGCTCTTAACCTGCTGAAAACTATGGCTTAAGCGCGGGGGTGGCTCGCGCGTGCGCCCCCGCTGACGACCCCGCGGCGCCCTTGGCCCGCTTTGTGCGACGTGCGGCGAGCGGCGACGCAAGCCGGCCTGCGATGTCACAGACTCGTGGGTCGCAGCGTTTGGTCTGCGGCGTTTGGCGTGGGGGTCGATGATGGTGGTGTGGACAGACGTGATCGCAGGCCGGCTCGGCGACGAGGCGCGCATCTGGACGGCCCTGGCCCCCTTGCTGATCGCCCTCGCCTATGTGCTGTTCGGCCTGCCGGTCTACGTGCTGCGCCGGCGCAGCGGCGCGCTGGTGGACGACGCCGAGATGCGCGCCCGGGGGCAGACGCTGCTGCTCGGCCAGGCGATGCGGCAGTACTTCATCTGGCTGATCCAGCCGCTGTGGCGGCTGGTGCGTCGCACCGGGCTGCCGGCGGACGCCATCACCACGCTGTCGATGCTGATGGCGCTGGCTTCCGGCGTGGCCATGGCCGGCGGCCGGTTCGCGCTGGGCGGCTGGCTCTACATCTTCTCGGGCATCCTGGACGTGCTCGACGGCCGGGTGGCCCGCGCGACGAACACGCAGACCCGCGCCGGGGCCGCCCTGGACTCGGTGCTCGACCGCTACGCCGACGCGGCCGTGCTGGCCGGGCTGGCCTGGTACTACCGCGAGAGCTGGGTGCTGGCGGTGGTGCTGATGGCCCTCGTGGGCAGCCTGCTGACCTCGTATGTGCGCGCCCGCGGCGAGGGCCTGGGCGTGCAGCTGCGCGGCGGGGCGATGCAGCGCGCGGAGCGCATCTTCTCGCTGGGCGTCGCCACCGTGTTCGCGCCCATCGGCGCCGTGCTCTTCGAGGCGCCCGGGGCGCACCCCATGCACTGGGTGGCTGTGGGTGGCCTGGTGCTGCTCGCGGTGTCGAGCCAGTGGACGGCGGGCCAGCGCCTGGTGAGCCTGCTGCGCGCCCTGTCTGACACGCCCGCGCCCAAGGCGCTCAGCACCGGGCGCGATGGGCTTTTCCGGTCGCTCGTGGCGTCGGGCGTGGCCACGGGAACCGACTTCGCGGTGGTGCTGCTGCTGGTCGAGGGCGGGGCGGTGAGCCCGTGGGCCGCCACCGCGCTCGGCTGCCTGGTGGGCGCCGTGGTGAGCTTCACCTTGGGGCGGGTCTGGGCCTTCTCGCCGTCCGACCGTGGCCTGCTGCCCCAGGCGGGGCGCTACACCTTCGTGAGCGCCACCAGCCTGGGCCTGAACGCCGGGGGCGTGGCCGTGTGGCAGCTGCTGCCCGTGGACTACCGCTTCGCGTGGTGGATCACCCGCGGCCTGGTGTTCGTGCTGTGGAACTTCCCGCTGCACCGCGACTACGTGTTTGGGGGGCCGGTGGCGCCCGCGGCGCCCCGGATCGGCGGCCGCCCACGGCCCCGCGTGCGCCCCAAGCTCAGCAGCGCGCGGGTGCGCTGATGGCGTCGACCGCCCGCATCCCCCAGGCCCTCGCGCGGGCCCTGGCCCGGCTGGCGGCCACTGGCGTGCGCCGCCCGGGGGTGGCGCTGGCGGTGGCCCTGGTGCTGTCGGTGCTCGCCGGCGTGGGGGCCCGCTCGCTGCGCCTCGACACCGACCTGGCCCGGCTGCTGCCCGATGGCTTCGCGAGCGTGCAGGATCTGAACGCCCTGGCGGACCGCGCCGGCGCGGTGGGCTACGTGGTGGTGGCTGTCGAGGGCGGCACGCCCGAGAGCCGCCGGGCCTACGCTGAGGCCCTGGGGCCCCGGCTGGCGGCGCTGCCCAGCATCCAGTTCGTAGACGTCGCCCGCCCGGTGGACTGGTTCGCTGACCGGGCGCTGTACTTCCTCGACGGGCCCGACCTGGAGACGGTGGCCGACCGGCTCGAGGCCCGCGCCGCGTGGGAGAAGCGCCGCAACAACCCCATGTACCTCGACCTCGAGGAGAGCGCCCCGCCGAGCCTGGACTTCTCGGACATCGAAGCCCACTACCGCCGAGGCGGGGCAAGCTGGTTGGCGCGGCAGACCACCGAGTACTACGAGGACGATCACTTGCTGGCTGTGTTCGCGCGGCCCACGCGGCGATCCACCGACATGGCCTTCAGTGCGCAGGTCATCCGCGAGGCCGCGGGCGCCGTGGCGGGGCTGTCCACCGCTGACTTTGATCCCACGCTCAAGGTGGCCCTGACCGGCCGCTATCAGAAGAAGATCGATCAGAAGGCCCACATCCAGGGGGATCTGTCGGCCGCGTCCACCTTGGCGCTGGGGCTCACGCTGCTGTACCTGGTGGTGCACTTCCGCCGCGCCCAGGCCCTGGCGTTCGTGGTGGGGCCGCTGCTGGTGGGCCTGTGGTGGACCTTCGGCGTCGCCGGGGCGCTGTTTGGCAGCCTCAACATCCTCACCGCCTTCATCGGCGCCATCTTGCTGGGCCTGGGCGTCGACCACGGCATCCACCTGCTCAGCGGCTGGCGGGCGCGGCTGGCCGAGGGGCTGGCCCCCGGCCCCGCCCTCGAGGCGACCTTCGCCGAGACGGGGCGTGGGGTGGTGGTGGCAGGCCTGACCACCATCGCCGCCTTCATCGGCGTCGGGCTGTCGGGCTTCCGCGCGTTCCACGAGTTCGGCTGGCTGGCCGCCGCCGGCATGGCGAGCGTGGTGCTGACCTACGCGCTGCTGCTGCCGCCGCTGGTGGCGTGGCTGCCGCCGCCTCGGGCCGAGGCCGCGGGCGACGGCTCGCCGTCGCTGCTGGTGCGGTGGGTGATCCGTCGGCCGGGGCGGGTGCTCGCGGCGGGCGCGGCCGCGGTGCTGCTGTGCGCGGCGCCGGCGCCGGGCGTGCGCTTCGACTACGACTTCGCCGCGCTCGAGGACGCCAACCTGCCG
>JAUHVS010000366.1 GCA_030424955.1 bacterium
GACCTGGGCTTCCGGCTGGTGCGCGAGTTGAGCCCCGGCGGTCGGCACGGTTGAGCCCACAGGGCCACTCTGGCAGTATCCCCCGACTCTGAACTCCCCGACTTTTTGGCATGCAGGAGCGCCCCGTGACCGAACCGCTGGTGATCGACGCCGAAGGGCTGGCCACGCTCAACGACCAGCACTGGCGACGCCTGGGCATCACCCAGACCTTCGACCGCCTGCTCGTCGAAGCCGCCGCGACCCGGCCGGGGCAGCCCGCCGACATCCGGGGCGCCGTCGCCGAGAGCCTCAGCGGAGGCGCCGCGAAGTTCTGGGACCTCAGCTTCACCAGCCTGACCAAGGACCTCACCCGCCGCGGCGTGCTCGCGAGCGGCGAGCGCGTGCAGCTCGCGGCTGAGTTCGGTGAGCGGCTCAACCGCCTGCTGACCGACCTGGCCGAGGGCACGAGCCACGTCGATCCCACGCCCGGCGTGACCCTGGAGGCCGTGCTCGACAAGGCCAAGAAGCGCGAGGAGGCCGCCAAGGCCGCCAAGGCGCAGCGGCCCCGCACCCGCGCGGCGAGCCCGCGGGCGAAGGCCGAGCCCAAGGAGAGCGCGGCCACCCCGCGCAAGCGCTCTACCGAGATGTCCACCAGCACGACGCCCGACGCGAAGCCCACCGCCGCAGCCGCCGCGGCACCGGCGGCCCGCCCCGCGCCCCGCGCGGCGGCGCCCCGCACGCCGTCGAGCAAGCTGTTCACGTCCCTCAAGCTCAACCGCCTGCTCGACAGCCTCGACAACGCGCAGCTGCTGCGGGTGCAGCTCGGCGAGCGCCTCAAGCTGACGGGCCGCGACCTCGCGCGCTTCCTGCACGTCACCAACGCGACCGAGATCACCCGGGTCACCGGCGAGATGGTCGAGCTGCACTGGAAGGGCCGCGAGCTGGCCCGCACGGCCAGCATCGACCGCCGCATGGTGCTCATCGACCTGGTGCCTGAGCTGCGCTCGCGCGACGAAGACGCCGACGAGGCCTGAGGCCGGCCGGCCCCTCAGCCCCCGGGCCCTCGCGCTCGACCCTCTCACAGTCCAGGCCACTCAGTCCGGGCCACTCAGTCCGGGCCGCTCAGGCCTGGCCTGTCCGCCCCACCCCATCACAGCCGCAGCGTCCTGACCGGCGCCGCCCGTGCCTGGCGGGCCGCCGCGTGTCGGCGAAGCGCCACAGCGCTTACAGGCTCAGCCCTGTGCGTCCAATGCAGCCGTCGTAGAAGACATCGGGAGGGGTCAGCGGTCCGCTGCGCCGGCGGCGGTGCCGCGCGTCGCCCAGGGCGGGCGGTGGCGACCGGGGGCCTTCGGCGACTGGCCTGCTAGAACCGGCCGGCGAGCCCCAGGCCGTTGCCGGTGGGGACGAGCACGGCGTGCCCGTCCTCGGGGTCGAGCACGTCGAGGGACAGCAGGGTCACCGCGCCCACCACGGCGGCCCCTGCCGTGATCCAGCCCACGTTGCTGATCAGCTTGGTGCGGTCGAAGTCGTCCTGCTTCTCGCGGTACGCCGCGATGTACTCCTCGCCCGGGGGGATGCGCTTGGCCTCGTCGGCCAGGTTCTCAGCCTCCACGCCCATCACGATGGCCACGCCGCCCGCCGCGGCGGCCACGCCCCCAAGCCCGATGGCCCACCAGGTGCGGGTGCTCAGGCCCCGCTTGACCGCCGGCGCTGCCGCCGCGGCCTGGGCCACGGAGTCGGGCTTCAGGGTGACCGCCACGCTGACGGGCTTGTCCTCCACCCGCACCATGCGCTCGTCCGCCACGAAGCCGGTGTGCGCCACGCCGACGGCGTGCACCCCGGGCTCCACGGGCACCTCGAGGGGGGTGCGGCCCAGCTTGCGCCCGTCGACCCGCACAATGGCGCCGGCCGGGGTCGACGTCACCACCAGGGGCAGCCGGACCACCGGTGGGGGCGCCTGGCCCGCCGCGAAGGCCTTCGCCAGGCGCGAGAGGTGCTCGACCTGATCGGGCTTCACGTCGGCGTAGCGGCCCGTGCGCGCGGCCTTCTTGCCGGGCACATCCACCAGGTGAAGCTCGAAGACCCAGGCGCCGCCCTGCTGCGTCAGCCGGCCCCACAGCAGGCGGTCGACCTTCAGCAGCGCCCCCACCTCGCTCATGCAAGGGGCCGCGCCGTCGAAACAGCTGAAGGACATGCGGGCCTCGTCCAGCGTCATGCCCACCGGCCCCGCGTCCTCGAGGGCCGGGTTGACGGCGATCCCGTCCCGCAACGCCTTCTGGAGTTGCAGGGCGGTCCCATCATCGGGGGCTTCGACGGGCAGCACGGCCACACGGGCGGGGGCCCCCATCGCGGTGGCGGCCCAGAGGAGGGACAGCAGGAGGGTGAGTGTGCGCATCGGCTCGAAGTTATCAGGCTGCGCGCCGCGCGTGAACTTCCACGCGCGTGCCCGCTGTGGGTTCTTGTTGGGCGGGGCAGGGCGCGCGGACACCTGCGCGGCGTGAGGGCCGGCGGCGGGCCGGGGCGGGCCTGTGAGCCTCGCCCAACGGCCGGTGGTCAGTCGCTGAAGCTGGTGCCCCAGAAGAGCACCTGGCTGGGGAACGGCGAGAGCCGGCCGGCGAAGCCCTGGGCCGCGTTGCCGTCGCGGTCGCAGTTCAGGCAGACCCGCAGGCCGACGCCCGACGACTCCACGAACACGCTGCGGTCGTAGGCCACCGACGCCAGCTGGTTGTTGTCGCTGCGGTACTCGATGCGCTGGCGGTTGGCCCCCCCCTGCGCCTGCCCCGCGTTGGCGCGGCTGCTGTCGCTGCCCGCGCTCAGGATCAGGTCCGTGGTCGGGCCCTCCTCCTGCCGGCAGGACGGCGTGCGCACGATGGTCATGCCGTAGGCCTTCAGGCCCGGCGCGAGCACCAGGGACAGCCCGGGGGTGTCGGCGGTGCCGTCCTCCTGCACCCGGGGCAGCATCGGCTTGACGTAGATCGCCGTGTTGTCCTCGCGGGTGTAGGTCTGCTTCTCCCCCTCGTCGTTCACCGTGATGTCGGTGAAGTGCATGGCGTACAGCCGGCTCAGGCTCGGCAGGCACAGCTCATCGCCCACCACCTGCTCGGTGGTGGTGGTGTAGACCACAGAGTCCAGCACGATGGGCTCCGACACGATGGATTCGCCCTCGCGCAGGGGCAGCACCCAGTTACCCTCGACCTGGAACCGCACCTGGCCGTTCTCGAGCACCGCGCGGTCGGTGAAGCTCACCGCGTTCGCGCGGGCGCCGTCCCCCGACTCCCCCTGCCCGAAGACCACCACCAGGTTGCCGTCCTCGGCCGACGCGACGGCCGGCGCGCCCAGCACGGCGCGGCCCAGGCTGTACTCAGCAGGGTTCACGCCGTTGACGCCCGCGATCTCCTCGGGCGGCCAGGCCTTGTCGGCGCGCCAGTTGGCCGACAGCGTGTCGCGCAGGTCGATGCGGAACAGCTGCCCCTGGCGGTCGCCGATGTAGATGCGCTCGATGGGCGCCGTGGTCGCGGCCGGGTAGACCGCGGGCGAGCCCACCATGGGGTAGACCATCTCGTTGCTCGTGATGGGATCCGCCAGCAGCGCGCCCGTGACGGCGTCGATGATCAGCACGCAGCGGCCCACGCCCGCCGGGTTGGCCCGCGCGGCCTGCTCGGGATCGGGATCATCCCCGCAGCCCGCGATGGCGACGGCGCGGATCTCGTCCCCGATGCGCACGTGGCCCAGCACCGGCCGCGACACCGCGTTGCCCAGCTGCGCCACCTGGGTGGTCGAGGACGTGCCCGGGCCCGTGACGTTCCACAGCATCGGCTGCCCGTCGCGGCTGAAGCTGCCCGCCGCGTCCAGATCGGCGTCCATCTGCGCCGCCATGTTGTTGACGTTGGTGAGGTCCACGCCGAACAGGTTGCGCCCGCCCGACGAGCCGCCGCCCCGGCCCACGCCGCCGACCAACAGCGTCCGGAAGCTCGCGTTTGTCAGCTCGCCCGGGCAGTCCCCGCCCGCGCCGATCCCCAGGCCGCGGCACGCCACGACGTCCCCCGAGCTGAGGGGGCCGTCCGACGGGAAGCCGCCCGTCCGCGCCTCGTTCCACGCGAGCCGCGGCAGGAAGCTCACCACCTCCTGGCCCGTGTCCACCCGGAACACGTGCACCTTGCCATCCTGGGCGCCGCTGGCCAGCAGGGTCGGCCGCAGGCGCTGATCCTGAAAGAACTGCTCGTACGACGGCAGGTTCAGCCCGATGGCCGGCGTCTCGACGAGGGTGCGGTCGCCGTTGAGGATCGCGCCAATCTGGCGGGGGCCCGGCTGCCCGCCCGGCAGCCCGGCGTCGCCGAAGTGCCCATGGAACAGGTGGCCGATGGTCCGCAGCAGCAGGTTGTCGGCCACCCCCGTCAGCGAGATGGCCTCGTTCAGGTCGGCCGCCAGCGCCGCGCCGTCCTCCTGGAACATCGCGGCGCCCGCCCCGGTCACCGCGAAGGCGGCCCGGTTGATGGGGTTGCGCGACACCGTGCGGACCTTGGCCTGATCGGCATAGATCTCGTCGAGCCGGCGCTCACCGAGCACCTTGATGGCCCGCTCGCCCGGGGCGGGATCGCCCTCGCAGCCCAGCACCTGCTGCTGGATGCGGCCGTAGCGCACGGAGTCGAGCCCAACGCCCGAGTCCGTGTAGGCAAAGAGCCGCACCTGGCGCACGTCGCGGTTGGCCAGCTCACCGTCGAACACGTCGCCGACGCCCGGCACGGCGGCCACGGGCGAGCCCGCGGGGGTGGACTCGGCGAAGGCCGCGTTGGCGATGCGGTCCAGGGCCTCGCGGAGCTCGGCCTCGCTGCGGGCCTCGAACCAGCCGTCGCGCCCGCCGGGGCCCTCGCCGGGCGAGCCGGCCGCGGCGATGCGCTTCATGCGGGCCAGCCCTTCGGGCGTGGCGTTGAAGGCGATGGTGTAGACGGTCACGCCCAGGCCGTAGAGGTGCGCGGCGTAGGTGTCGGCCTTCTCGTAGGGGTAGCCCTCGGGGTAGCTGCAGGCCGGCACCATGCACGCCTGGGCGCCGGCGGGGGCCGCGGGATCCACCGGCAGGCAGACCTCGTTGAGCGCCGCGTCGCAGGGGCAGCCCTTGACCGCCAGGTTGGCGTCCAGCGCCGGCAGGCGCATGCAGGTGCCGCGCCCGCCGGAGCAGTCCGCCGCGTCGACCACGGGCGCGTTGTCCGCGCCGATGTTGCAGGCCTCGCCGCCGTACAGGGGCGTGTCGGCGCCGTCGCCGATGACCACCAGGAACCGCCGCCGGCAGAGGCTCGCGCCGTCCTGCGCGTCGGCGCCGTCCAGGCCGGCGCCGGGGATCCTGTACCAGAGCACGCCCGATCCAGAGATCGGCGTCGGGTCGAGCTCAAGACGCTCGTGGTAGTCGATCGAGCCGACCTCCCGGCTGCGCTTGCGGTAGCTCGGCACGTCCCGCAAGAGCGCAGGGATCGACACCGACCAAGCCGCCGCCAAGCCCTCGCTCGCGGGCTCCTCGACCATGTCGCGGCCGAAGAGGTCGCTCGGCTTTTGCAGCTTCAGGTTGCGCCCGGGGACCGCCCTCCCCTCCTCGTCGACGAAGACATGACCGACGCTCGGACGCCAGATCCGCTCGACAAAAGCGTACTGCCGGTTCGCGACCAGACCATCGCTCGTCGGCCGCCCCTGCCGGAGCTGGCGGTAGGAGCGGTAGCGAGGGATCTCGGCGTCGAGGTTGCCCTTTCGATCCTGCCTGGGCTTAGCGTAGATGAAGGGGACGATCGCCCCCTCCGCCAGCGGGTGGGCCAGCCCCTGGCGCTCGCCGTCGGCTTCGCCGATCACGCCCGGGTGCAGCGGGTGCGGCTGTACGTGTACCGCGACGCCAACGACCGCTGGACCGAGCTGCCCATGCAGCGCGACGGCGACGCGTACTGGCGCGCCGCGGTGCCGGCGGCCCTGCTCGCCGCGCCCGGCACGCTGCACTACCTCATCGAGGCCATCGTCGATGAGACCTCCCACGCGGTGGTGGGCACGGCGAAGGCCCCCGCCGAGGTGACCCTCGAGCCGCTGCCCGCGCTGGACGGCGAGCCCGGCACCTCACAGCTGAGCGTCATGGCCCGCTACGTGGACTTCAACACCGCCGGCGACGCCACCGACGCCTTCTTCCAGGCCGAGACCAGCTTCGCCTACGGGCTGGACTTCGCCGCCCTCACCCGGGTGCGCGTGGGCGTGGGCGTCATCGACGGCGAGGGCGGGCCCACCGACACCATCGATCTCGATCCGAGCGCCACCCGGGCCTTCAGCGTCAACTACGCCTT
>JAUHVS010000367.1 GCA_030424955.1 bacterium
CCTGGCGAACGCCAGCGCGGTTCGCCCCATCCTGGACGACGCGCCAAGCCCCCCGAGGCAGGCAGCCGCATCAGGTCAGGCAGCCCACCGGGCACGTTAAAGGGGGGACCCGACGGGCACGACACAGGGGGCCCGGGGCCCGCCCCGGCGCCCACCGATCAGGGCGTGGTCACGGTCACCGTGAAGTCCCCGACGGCCCCGCCGACGCCCTCCACCACCAGGAAGTACTCGCCGGCGGCCAGCGGGAAGGGCGCGAGCGCGTCGACGGGCCCGCAGGCCAGAGGGGGCGGCTGCGACACGGGGCAGGCGTCGGTGATGAAGGCGAAGGCCGGCAGGCCCTGCACCTGAACATCGAAGGTGTCGGGGGCCGCCACGGTCAGCCGGTAGATCTGATCGGCCTGACCGCCGTCGGGCGCCGGATCGCAGGCCAGCGTCGCCTGGCTCAGCCCGTCCAGTAGCCGGCCCGCCGTGAGCTGGCCCACCCCAAGCACCGGGGCGTCCAGACACGCGGCCGCAGCGCAGGTGCCCTCGACGCAGCGCTGGCCGGGCAGGCACTCGGCGTCCACCGCACACTGATCGGACGGCTCGCAGGCGTTGTCGACGCAGGCCGCGCCGGGGCCGCAGTCAGCGTTCACGCGGCAGCCCGCCTGGCAGGCGTCTCCCAGGCAGATCTCGCCGACCGCGCAGTCCACGTCGGCCACGCAGCCCTGGGGCACGGTGCAGATCTGCGCGATGCACCGCTCGTTGGCCGCGCAGTCGCCGTCGGCCAGGCACTCGACCTGGTCTGGGACGCACAGCCCATCGCGGCACAGGTTGCCAGGGAAGCAGTCGACGTTCTCGGCGCAGGGGTTGGCCTCGAGGCAGCGCGCCCCCACGGGATCGCAGGTCTGGTTGCCCGGACACTCGGCGTCGCCCCGGCAGCCAGCCTCGCAGACCCCCGCCCGGCACACAGTGCCGGGATCGCAGTCGGCGTTGCCCATGCAGAAGAAGGGCTCGGCGCACACGCCGCCCACGCACAGCAGGCCCGCGTCGCACTCCCGGTCGGCAGCGCAGGCGCCCCCGGCCCCGTTGAGCACACAGACGCCCTGGTCGCAGCGCTCCCCGTCGTTGCAGTCGCCGTTCACCAGGCAGCCCGCGTTGACCGGCACCTCGCACTGTCCGGCCTCGCAGATCTGGCCGTCGGGGCAGTCGCCGTTGGCCGCGCACGCCGGCTGGCACAGCCCCGCGAGGCACTGGCGGCCCGGCAGGCAGTCTGCCGGCACGAAGCACGCCCCGGCCTCGGCGCAGCCGTTCTCGATGCACACGGTGTTCCCGGGGCAGTCGCCGTCCACGTCGCAGGCCAGCGCCGCGTCCACGCAGCGCTCGGCGCGGCAGGCCTGGCCGACGGGGCAGTCCCCATCCACCACACAGCCGGCCGCCGGCTGCACGCACCGCTGCGCGCGACACAGCAGGCCCGCGGCGCAGTCTTGATCCACCAGGCAGCCGCCCGTGCAGGCGCCGTTGTCGCAGATGCGGCCCGCGCCGCAGTCCACGTCGCCGTTGCAGGGGCTGGCCTCGGCGCAGAAGCCGTTGGCGCAGGGCAGGCCGCCGTCGCAGTCCGCGGCGACCACGCACACCGGCGCGTCGGCCGGGCCGCACAGGCCGTCGGGGCGGCACACGGCGGGCGCCACGCAGTCTGCCGCCACGCAGCCGGCGGCACAGGCGCCAAACCGGCACACCCGGGCGTCCAGGCAGTCCAGGTTCTCGGCGCACACCGCCGGCTCCTCGCAGGCCCCGAACACGCAGATCTGCCGCCCGGGGCAGTCGCCGTCGGCCCCGCAGCCGCCACCGGCGACGCACTCGCCGAACTGACAGCGCTGGCCCAGGGCGCAGTCGCCATCATCGAAGCAGCCGCCGCCGCCCGGCGCGACGCAGACGCCCGCCACGCAGTCCTCGCCGGCAGCGCAGTCCAGGAAGTCCACGCAGGCGCCGCCCTGCGGCTGCTCGCAGACGCCCGCGACGCAGGCCTGCCCGGCGCCGCAGTCGGCGTCGAGCACGCAGTCGGGCACCCCGGGCGGCTGGCAGCGGCCCGCGTCGCACACGAAGTCGCCCGCACAGTCCGCGTTGGCGGCGCAGCCATCGAGGCACGCACCGGCCTCGCAGATCCGCGCGCCCGCGCAGTCGGCGTCGGCCCCGCAGAACAGGCCCTCGATGCAGCGCCCAGCCTCGCAGGCCTGGTTGCCGGGGCACTCGTCATCCACGGCGCACTCGGGCGCCGGCAGGCAGCGGCCCGCGTCGCACACCTCGTCGGCCAGGCAGTCCGCCGCCTGGCGGCAGGGATCCGTGCAGGCCTCGGCGGCGCAGATGCGATCCCCGAAGCAGTCCAGATCGCCGCCACAGATCTCGGGCTCGGCACACTCGCCGTCGGCGCAGACCTGGCCCCCCGGGCACTCCAGATCGCCCATGCACACCACGTCCGCCTCGCACAGCCCGGCGACGCAGCGGGCCCCGTCGCCGCACTCGGCGTCGTCTCGGCAGGGGTTGACGCACAGGCCGTCGCCGCACAGGCGCTCGCCGATGCAGTCCTCGTTCGCCTGGCAGAACACCGGCTCGCGGCACTGGCCGTCGCCCCCACAGAACTGGGCGCCAGGGCAGTCGTCGTCGGCCGCGCACTCGCCTGGCGGCAGATCGGGCAGCCGGCAGCGGCCCATGTCGCAGATCTGCCCGCCGCCGCATTGGGCGGCGTCCATGCAGGCCACGTTGCAGGCGCCGCCGTCGCAGATGCGCCCCATCAGGCAGTCCACGTCGCCCTCGCAGACGGGCGGCTCGGTGCACAGGTTGGCCACGCAGCTCTGGCGGCCGGGGCAGTCCTGGTCTCCCACGCACTCGGGCATCGCGGCGCCGCAGAGCCCGCCCTGGCAGACCTCGGGAGCCAGGCAGTCGACGTCGCCCATGCAGGGCTCGGGGCCCACCGCCGGCAGACACACCCGGCCGTCGCACATCAACCCCTCGGGACAGCTCCCGCCGCCGCCGCACGGATCAAAGCAGAAGCCGTCGACGCAGCCGCGATCGCCCAGGCAGTCCAGGTCGGACCCGCACACCGGCGGCTCCGCGCACTCGCGCGCCACCGCGTCGCACTCCTGGTTGCCGGGGCAGTCGGCGTCCGCGCCGCAGCCCACGGGGCCGTCCGGGGCGCACTCCCCGGTCACGCAGGCCCAGCCATCGGGGCACTCGGCGTCGCCCCCGCACGGCACGACGGCGCAGCGGCCATCGGCGCCGCAGCGGGTGCTCCCAAGGCACATGTCATTCTCAGGATCACAGGCGTCCTGACAGCCGCCCGCCTCGCAGATGCGGCCGTCGAAGCAGCCGTCGTCTTGGAAACAGGGCGCGGCCTCGACGCAGCCCTCGGCGGTGCACACCAGGCTGCCCGGGCAGGGGGCCTGATCGCTGCAGGCCGTGCGGGGGACGCACGCGCCGGACTGGCAGGCCTCGTCCGGCGCGCAGTCCGCGTCGCCCAGGCAGCCGGTCTCGGCGCCGGCGCAGCGGCCGTCCTCGCAGGCCGCGCCGTTGCAGTCGAACGCCGAGGTGCAGGCGTCGGCGCACAGGCCCTGGTTGCAGTAGCGGGCGCCCAGGCAGTCGTCGTCGCGGGTGCAGCGCTCGGGCTCGGCGCACCGCGCAGCGGCGTCGCAGATCTGCGAGCCCTCGCAGTCGGCCGCGGTGCGGCAGTCCCCATCGGCCATGACAGCGCACAGGCCCGCGCGGCAGATCTCGCCGGCCGCGCAGTTGTCGGCGGTGACGCACGCCGCGCCCACGTCCGCCTCAACCCCCACGTCGGCGGGATCACCCCCGCCAGCGCCGGCGCCATCGCCTTCGCTATCGCAGCCGAACAGCACCACGCTGACCCAGACGCTCATCCACACCCAACGCCACTGCGACACCCTGTCCCCCTTACTCGCCCGACCGCGAGCCCCCAGATACCCGTGGAGTATCCAGAACCCGCCGTGATGACAGCAAGGACTGATACAGCCCGGGTGGAATATTTCGCCTGACTTGACCAGGGCCCCTTGGTAGGGTCACCCGGTATCGGTGCAGCAGCCCGGGGGGGGGTGATGCGCCAGGACCACACTGCCCAGGGGGGACGCCATGCGTCGTATGTGGCGTGCAATCCGCACCACCGCCGCTCTCGCAGCGCTCGCCGTGGCCTCTCCGGCCGTCGCCCAGGTACCCGAGATCATCCACCAGGAGGGCCTGCTGTACGCCGCCGACGGCTTCCCCGTCGATGGCCCGGTGCAGCTCACCTTCCGCCTGTACGAGAACGCCGCGGGCGGCGCGCCCGTGTGGGAAGAGGTGCACGCCGGCGTCGAGCTGTTCGACGGCTACTACGCCGTCATGCTCGGGGCCAACGTGCCCATCACGCCGGCCACCCTCGACCGGGGCCACTACGTGGGCATCACCGTCGACGGGGGCCAGGAGCTCGCCCCGCGGGTGCAGTTCGCGTCGGTGCCCTTCGCCCTGGTGGCCCGCACCCTCGACCCTCGCACCGACCTGACGGTCAACAGCGTCACCGTCGGCGCCCAGCCGGTGATCGACGCCAACGGGCGCTGGGTGGGTGATCCCACCGGCCTCGTGGGCCCCCAAGGACCGCAGGGCGCGGTCGGGCCGCAGGGGCCGCAGGGTGCCCGTGGGCCAGCCGGTCCGCAGGGTCCGGCGGGCCCGCAGGGGCCGCAGGGGCTCGTGGGCCCGCGCGGCCCGGCCGGGGCCTCCGGCGCAGATGGGGCGAACGGCGCGAACGGGGCCGACGGCAGCCCCGACACCCCCGCTGAGGTGCGCGCCAAGCTGCTGCAGGTGGACGGCGCGGGCTCGGGCATCGACGCCGATCGCCTCGACGGCCTCACCTCCAGCCAGTTCCTGCGCCGGGATCTGCCCGTGGGCGACACGCCCACCGTCACCAGCCGGCTGCACGTGCGCGGCAACATCCTCGACACCGGCAACACCGGCCAGACCGCCTGGCGCATGCGCAACAGCGGCACCAAGCACGCGGCCATGCGCTTCGACGGCAGCCGCACCATGTACCTCGAGGACGCCTCGCGCAGCTCCGACCCCGTCAACGGGGCGTGGAGCGACGCGGGGAACGCCACCGACTTCGAGATCCGCAACGGGGCCCTGCGCGTCAACGGCAGCCAGGCCACCACCGGCAACGCGACCGTGGGCGGCTACGTGCAGCCCAGCGCCGGCAGCGGCAACAACGGCGTCATCTTCCCGGCCAACCCCTTTGGCGGCAGCGGCGACATCGCGTGGATGAAGGTGATCCCCGAGGGCGGCGAGAACATGGCCCTCGAGA
Source organism: bacterium (assembly GCA_030424955.1). Taxonomy (GTDB): domain Bacteria; phylum Myxococcota_A; class Bradymonadia; order UBA7976; family UBA1532; genus JACKDL01. The sequence goes on from JAUHVS010000367.1 coordinate 5,321, forward strand.
TCGGCATCACCAACGACGCCGACGACAACATCCGCCTCAACGCCACGGGCGGCGTCGACATCGTGGGCAGCGGCCAGCTGCGCACCGGCAGCGACATCAGCGGCGGCCGTGACATCCGCGCCGCGCAGGACAGCAACGCTGGCCGCAACGTCAACGCGGGCGGCAACGGCACCTTCGGGGGCCGCGTGCAGGCCGGCCGCAACGGCGCGGGCTTCACCTTCCCCAACGCGGGCGACGACAGCGCCTGGCTGCGCTTCGTGGATCAGGGCGGCGACAACCGCGCCCTGCAGCTGGGCGTGGGCAACGACGCCGACGACGACGTCGAGATCTACGCGCCGGGCGGCCTGACCCTGGCCGCCCCGGGCCAGGGGCCCATCCGCCTGGAGTACCCCGACAACCGCTGGGGCGGCGTGGGCGACGACGCCTGGATCCGCTACTACAGCGAGGGCGGCGAGAACACCGCCATGGAGATCGGCATCGGCAACGATCCCGACGACAACCTCATCCTGAACGCCTCGGGCGGGGTGGTGGTGGCTGGCAACGGCGATCTGGTGGTCAACCGCAACCTGGTGGTGCGCGGCAACTGCGTGGGCTGCGAGGCCAGCGGCATCAGCTACAAGCCCATCTACGCCAGCCACGGCACGGGCGACAACGGCATCGTCTGGCAGGACCAGTCCACGGGCGACGACGCCTGGATCCGCTACTACACCGAGAGCGGCGACAACCGGCGCCTGCAGCTCGGGATCAACAACGACACCGACGACGACATCGAGCTCTACAGCCGCGCGCCCGTGCAGCTGCGCGGCGCCGGCGGCGGCACCCTGGGTTTCCGCTTTGCGGACGGGTACTTCGGCGGCAACGACCGCGCGCACATCTACTACTACAGCGAGGGCGGCACCAACACGAAGCTGCGCATCGCCAACTACGACGACAGCGACGACGACATCGAGCTGTACAGCAACGCGC
>JAUHVS010000368.1 GCA_030424955.1 bacterium
TGCCGGTCGTGACGGCGTCGCCAAACACCCGGTGCTGCCGATACAGCTGGTGGGCATCGCCCTCGACGCGCGCCTGCGCAGGCCTCGCGCCCACACACCACAACAACACAGCGGCGCACGTCACCGCCCAACGGCTCATCATATTCAAGGGTCTGCAGGATCCAGCTGAGGCCAGGGGATGCCGCAGTCTAGGCCCCCGCCCGGCAGGGGGGCAACCTCGCCCTGACCGCATAAGCCCGGCCTGAGCCTCGACTGCGCCCGCCGATCAGCGGGCGGGCGCACGCTGGACCACAGCCGGGTCCGGCGTGGCGGTCATCGGTAGAGATCTTTGACGTTCTCGACGCGGGGGAAATACAGCTCGGCGCGGCGCGAGGCGGCCAGGTTGCCCGGCTGGCCGAGCACCCCCCCCAGCACCACCACGACGCCCTGGTTGGGCCGCTGGATCGCCGCGTGGCCGAAGCGCGGCTCCGACAGATCGCAGCCCTCGCGGAGCTCAGTGACTGCGTAGCCATCGAAGACGCGATCCGCGCCGTTGTTGACCCACCGGGGCACCAGGCGTGTGCCGACCGCCACGGGCGCGTCGCCGATGCGGCCCCCCAGCACCAGGATGCTGTCATCGTGCAGCGCGGTCACGCTCGCCTCGCCGCGGGCGTAGAGCATCTGGCCCACGCCGGCGGCCTGACCCGCCCGCAGCTGCAGGCTGCCGTCCAGCCGCTCGATCCCTCGGGCCAGCTGGTTGCGATCCGCGCTGGCGTAGCCGCCCACGAAGGCGATGGTCTGCCCCGCGTCGACCGTCACCGCCGAGTGACCCCAGCGCGCCTCGGCCAGCTCGACCCCGGTGGTCTGGATGAAGCAGCCCACCCGCTCAGAGGGCTGCACCACGCCGCCCGCGCAGCCGCCCTGATCCGGTCGGATCGTGAAGATCTCGATGCTGCTCAGCGCCCCTGTCTCGCCCAGCCCGCCGGCCACAGCGGCCAACTCCAGCGCGCGAGGCAGGCCCGACGCCGTGTGCTGCGCGCGGGCGAAGCGCAGATCGCCTTGCTGCACGAACTGGCCATCGGCCGGGTTCAGCCCGGCGGGCGGGAAGAAGCGCCACGTCGTGGCCAGGGGGGTGCCGGCGGCGTCCAGGCCGCCCGTGATGAGGACGCTGCCGTCCCCCGCCAGGCGCAGCGCCTGATGGTGGTGGCGGCCCGCGGCGGCCGGCCAGGCGTTCGCCACCGGCGTCACCGTGGGCTCCGCGCCCGCGAAGTCCAGGATCACCGCGCCCGTCGCCAGGGTCCCCTCGGCGCTCAGCCCACCGGCCACGAGGACCCGGCTCTGACCCAGGGCCGTGGCCGTGTGCCACGCCCGAGGCTGGTCCAGCGGGGTCTGCAGCGTGAAGAACTGGTTGGAGGTGGGATCGTAGACCTCGATGGAGCTGTAGACCGCCTCGGCCGTGCCGTTCGCGGCCACCTTCGCGCCGCCGATGATGGCGATCCGCCCGTCCTCGAGGGCCAGCATGGCCGCCCCGGCGCGGGGCAGGCTCAGGTCGTCGGTGCCGCCGGCCCGGCCCGTCACGCGGCTGCTCTGGTTGAGGGTCACGCAGTCGGCGGGGCCCACCTGGATCGACACCGCGAAGTCGTCTCCGGACTGCACGTCGAAGTCGACGCTGCCGCCGTACATGTGGGGGCGGAAGGACGGATCGTCCGCGGCGAAGCCCCGCAGGTGCATCCGAAAGCGCGTCCCCAGCGGCAGCTTGCCGATGGTGCCCTGCCCCGTCGCCAGATTCAGGTCCACCACCCGCGAGCGGTTCAGGACGCTCGGGTCCTCCCCGCGCGGATCGGCCAGATCGACCAGCTGCACCTCGAGCAGGTCGGCCGGACCGGTCCCGTCCAGCCCGCTGCCGACACCGGGCTCGCCCGGCTGCGGCTCGTAGCCGTACAGGTCGATGCGGATGTTTGTCTCGCCCTCGTCGCTGTTGCAGCCCGCAGCCAGCGCGCAGGCCACCAGCGCCAACCCTGTGATGTAGCGGTTCACCAGCGCACCTCCGCGTCGAAGCTGTTCCCGCCACCGGGCTCGTCCTGGCTCAAGAGGTAGCCGCCCGCCACCGCGCCGCCGGCCACCGCGACGCCGACGATGGTCCAGACCCACCACTGGCCGTACCAGGCGCCATCGTCATCGTCGGGATCGTCGGTCATGGGCGGCGGCGGTCGGGTGTCGAGCCCAGGCTCGACGGGCCGCGGCGCTGGCGCGACCGCCACCACCGGATCGGGCTTGGGCAGCGGAGCCGGCGCCGGCGCCGGCGCGGGGGTCGGCACCGGGGCCGGCACCGGGGCCGGCACCACAGGCGCCATGACGAGCTGACCGACCACCACCTTGTCGAAGGGGAACTTCTCGACGGCCTTCTCGATGGCCGCTGCGTAGTTCGAGGCCTGCACGAAGACGCTCGCCAGATCGGCCCGGAACTTCAGCTCATCGAAGGCGGCGGTCTGCTTCTGCTCGACCCCGTAGATGAAGCCGCGCAGCACGAAGTTGTTGCCCTGCGCCGCGATGTGGCTGACCACCAGGTAGTCGGCGCGGGTCTGAGACGCGATGGCCTCGGCCTGGTCGCGAAACGCCCCCGTGATCTGGCCGCCAGCCGCCAGCGCCCGGAGGTTGGCCACCAGCCCAGGATCAGCCGCCTGCGCGGCCTTCGGGCCGACGGTCTTCTCGAGGGTCAGGGTGATCGCGCGGGTGCGCCCACCCTTCACCCGGATCCCCAGCCCGGCGATGCCCGCCGCCTCATCCGAGGCCTGCACATAGTGCTGCCCGCGCACCAGGTCCTTCACCGTGACGGGCGCCTTGCCCTGCGCCACGCCGTCCACCCGGATCATCGCGCCGGGGGGCACGGAGTTGATCTCCAGGGCACCGCGCTTCTTCTTGAGCAGCTTCTTCTTGGTCTTGGCGAACAGCGCCTTGGTGCGCTCGGGGTACTCATCGAGCGGCTCGGCGTCCGGCACCAAGGCCACCACCCGGTTGAAGTAGTCCTTGGCGTCCGCATCGAACTTCAGCTCGACGGCGGTGGCGCCCAGGAAGCCCAGGGTCTCGGCCACCGCCTCGAAACGATTCACCGACGCGACGCCCTCGCTGTAGAGCGCGAGGGCGGCCCCGAGCTTCTCCTGGGCCTCTTCGAAGCGCTTCGCCAGGAACGCGTCCCGGCCGGCGACGCGGAGCGTCTCAGCCTGCTCAACGCGGGGATCGGCCTCCCCCGCCGAGATGGTCTGGCCCTTCACCTGCTCCGTCAGCTCCAGCTTGCTGCTGCGGCCGAGCTGGTTGCGCAGGGCCTCGTCGAGCTTCTGGCTGAGCAGCTTGAGGCCGGCGCCGCCCTCGGTCTCGAGGGGGGCGATCCACACGCGCGGTTCGGGGATCTGAGCCTGGGCCTCGTTCACGCCGGTCCCGACGAGCGGAACGCCCATGACGACCTGCAAGATAACGAGAGCGCTCACCAGGCCGACACGGGGCAGCGAAGCGGGTCGGGCGTTCACAGGCGAACTCCTTGAGGCGGCCGGGGGCGAGGGGGTCGTGGGGCGCCCGAGCGGCGCCCGCAACACCCCACGTTCAAGCGGCCGTCGGTAGCATGAGCCTCGCTTCTGCGTCAACGTCGTGCTACCCCCCAACGCCGTGCGATTGAGCATTCCCGGCAAGGTGTTCGCGGCGTTCGTCGCGCTGCTCGTGACCTTTGGTGGGGTCAGCGCCTACACCATCTGGCAGGTCCGCAGCCTCGGCCAGGGGGTCCGCCAGCTCCACGCCACCCTCATCCCCCTGCCGCCAGTCCTCGGACAGCTCAAGACGGAGCTGGCCGGGCTCGACCTGGTGCTCGAGCAGGAGGACGGCGCCGCGCTCCGCCGTGGGGTTCACCTCGCGCGGCGGGCGCACCCCTACCTGGCCCGCCTCGACACCGCCTTCCAGACGCTGAACGGTCACCTCGACGCGGGCGATCCGGCGGAGCGATCGCTGACGGCCCCGTTCGCCATCCGGATCAAGGCCCTGACCGCCGACCGGCAGGCCCTGCGCCGGGACGTCGAGGCCTTCTTCAGCGCCGTCGACGCCGACGACGCCGAGGCCGAGCTGATGCCCCGCCGCCTGGCCGCGCGCCGTCAGGTGCGCCGGCTGGGGCGAGCCGTCGCGCTGCTCGATGTCGACCTGAACCAGACCCTGGAGGCGGCCATCCTGGCCTTCTCGGCCCAAGAGAGCCGCGCGCGGTGGGGGGCGATCGTGCTGGCCGCCGTCGCGATGGTGATCGGCCTGGTGATCACCGTGAGCGCCTCTCGGCTCGTGCGCCCGCTGCGCACCCTGCGGGCGGGCGTGGAGCGCTTGGCGCGTGGGGAGTACGACCCACCCGTCGTGATCGACATGCCGGGCGAGCTCGGGGAGCTGGCCGCCGACTTCAACCACATGGCGGCGGCGCTGAGGAACCGCGACGCCCAGCTGAGCGCTCAGCAGAAGGAGCTCCTGCACCAGGAGCGCCTGGCGACGGTGGGCCGCATGTCGGCGCAGATCACCCACGAGCTGCGCAACCCGCTGACCAGCATCGGCCTGAACTCCGAGCTCCTGCTGGAGGAGCTGGACCTGGGCGAGGTGCCGGCGGCCACCCTCGCCACCACCCGGCCGCTGCTCGAGAGCATCATCAAAGAGGTCGAGCGGCTGCGAGAGATCACCGAGGAGTACCTGCGCTTCGCGCGGCTCCCGCGGCCCGAGCGGACGTCGGTGGATCTCAACCGGCTCGCGGCCGAGCTGGTCGAGTTCGTGCGATCCGAGATGACCCAGGCTGATCTGCGCATCCGGGTGGACGCCGATCCCTCCGCCAGGCCTGCGTGGGTTGACCCCAACCAGGTGCGCGCCGCCCTGCTGAACCTGCTGCGCAACGCCCGTGAGGCCTGCGGCCCGGGCTGCCACGTGGTGGTGCGCGTGCGCAGCCTGGGCGACGAGGCCACCATCGCGGTGGACGACGACGGCCAGGGCCTGCCGCCCGAGGTGCAGGAGCGGATCTTCGAGCCGTTCTTCTCGACCAAGCCGCAGGGCACTGGGCTGGGCCTTCCGATGGTGCGCAAGATCGCTCAGGCCCAGCAGGGCGACGTCGCGGTACACGCCAAGGTCGGCCGCGGCACCACGGTGGTCCTGCACCTGCCTTTGGCCCCCAACGCCTGATCCCGCCCCCCGGAGACGCCATGCCCACGCTGCGCTTGATGACCTACAACATCCGAGTCGGCGTCGAGACCGACCTGGCGCAGGTCGGCGACGCCCTGCGTGCGGTCGGTGCGCCCGATCTGCTCGCGATTCAGGAGACCGGCGTCGGCTGGTACATGGGAGGCGGGGCCGACCAGCCGGCGGCCCTTGCGCAGGCGGCGGGGCTGCCCCACCACGTCTTTGGGCCGGCCCTCACCCGCCCGGACGGTGGCCAGTTCGGCATCGCCCTCGCGGCGCGGTGGCCCCTGCGTCAGATCACGCACCTTCAGCTGCCCCGCGTGAGCGATGAGCAGCGCGTGCTCTTGCGGGCCACGCTGCTGCACCCGGCGGGGCCCGTCACGGTGATCACCAGCCACCTGAGCGTCGCCGCCGACGAGCGCGAAGCGCAGGCCCGGGTCATCCAGCGCGAGGTCGAGGCCTGCACCGGCCCAGTCATCCTGCTGGGCGACTTCAACGACCGCCCGCAGACGCCCACCCTGCAGACCCTGACGGCCAGCCTGACCGACTGCTTTGATGCCTGCGGGGTGGGGCCCGAGGTCACCTTCAGCGTGGCTGATCCCCATCGACGCATCGACTACATCCTGTGTGGCGGCGGCCTCACGCCGGTCCCGCCCTGCGAGGTGGCGCGCGGCGCACGCGCCAGCGATCATTTCCCCCTCGTCGCCCACGTCGCCTGGCCCCCTCAACGCTGAAGCGTCCTTGGGGACCCAGCGCCCGTCGTCCACCCCTGGCCGCCGGCCAGCGCAAGTGATATGGAGCACTGTGATGCGCGTTCCGCTCTCCATGCTGCTGCTGTTGGCCCTGCCGGGGTGCCGCGACCGGGCGCAGTCCGTCGTGGGCGGCGACTGGACCGGCACCCCGCTGGTCGAGAAGCCCATCCACCTGAAGAACCGCGACGCCCGCCGGCGCCGAGCGGCCAACCAGGCGGCCAACGAGGCCGCCCAGGCAGAAGCGGCGGCTCAGATGGCCAGCCGCACCGCGGCCGCAGACGCCCCGCGCGCCCCAGGCGCCGGCGCCGGCCAACCACAGGGGCTCGGCGCGACGGGCCGGGCCGAGCAGCTGCTCGCAGCCGGGCG
>JAUHVS010000369.1 GCA_030424955.1 bacterium
CCTCCCCCGCAGCGCGGGAGCCCCCGTTCGGCGGAGGCGGGGCGGGCGGGTGGGCGAGCACCGGGCGGGGATCAGGCCCGGGCGGGCCGCTGCCTCAGGGCTTCTTCGCGATGCCTTCGATCGACAGCATCACGTCGACGTCGTTGCCCAGCCCGTCCGGCATGAAGTTGATGCCAAAGGCACGGCGGTCGAGCTTGAAGTTGGCGGTGAAGCCCACGCGGGTGTTGCCCCAGGGATCCACGCCGGCGCCCGTCTTGGTGACCGTGGTCGTGAAGGGCTGGGTCACGCCCTTGATCCCGATCTCGCCGGTGACCTCGTAGGTGTTGTCGCCGGTCTTCTTGGCCGACTTCGAGGTGAAGGTGAGCTTCCCGTGCTGCTTCACGTTGAAGAAGTCGGGGCTCTTGAGGTGGTCGTCGCGCTTCTTGTTGCCGGTGAAGATGCTGTTGGCGTCGATCTCGATGGTGAAGCTCGGGGCTGCGCCCTCGGCCCACGTCATCTGGCCGTCCACCTTCACGAACTGGCCGTAGGTGGGGGCGATGCCCAGGTGCATGATCTTGAACACCGCGAAGGCGTGGGCGCCGTCGACGGCGTAGGCCTCGGCCTGAGCGGCGCCGGCGAAGAGGAAGCTGGTGGTGAGCAGGGTGGCGAGCAGTCGCTTGATCATCGAGGTCTCCAGGGGTGTGCCCGGCTTCGGGCGTGGCGGACGCTGGCGTCCAGTTGCCCCTTAGATACGAGCACCGGCCCAATGTTGCGACACAGAGGTCGGGCAACAGACCGTTCGCACCGGCGAATCAATGTTCGCCACTGCATACAAATCGCGTGACTTGAGGTGGATTGGTGCCGTCAGGCGCCGGGGTGGGCCTCAGGCGAGCCCGACGTACAGGTGGGCGGCGTCGAAGGGCATGGCGTCGAAGCGCGCGTCGCGCAGGCCGGCCTCGCCCATCAGCTCGACGAAGGTCTCGGGCGGCGGGAAGGCCGCCACCGAGGTCTGCAGGTAGCGGTACTCGGCGTCGCCCGACAGCCAGGCCCCCAGGCGGGGCACGACGTGGCGCACGTGGAACCGGGCGAAGGGGGCCAGCAGGCCCTTGCGCGGCTCTCCCAGCTCCAACACCACCACCGGCCCGCCCGGGCGCACCACCCGCGCCATCTCGCGCAGGCCCCGCAGGCGGTCGGGCACGTTGCGGATGCCAAAGGCGATGCACGCCCCCGCGAAGTGGTCGTCGGGGAAGGGCATGGCCTGGGCGTCGCCCTCGATCATCTCGAAGCGCCCGTCGAGGTCGCGCGCGGTGATCTTGCGCCGGCCCACGTCGAGCATGCCCACGCTGGGATCCAGGCCCACCAGGGTGGTGTCGGGGTAGGCGCTCGCCAGGGCCAGGGCCACGTCGCCGGTGCCCGTGGCCACGTCCAGCAGCGGGCCGCTGCGGGGCATCTGCGCCACCAGCTTGCGCCGCCAGTGCTGGTCCATGCCCAGGCTCATCACCCGGTTCAGCAGGTCGTAGCGGCCGGCGATGCGGTCGAACATCGAGCCGCTGCCATCGGCGGTGGGGACGGGGAGGGTCGAGCTCATGGGGCGTCTCCTGCGCAGGCGCGCACGGCCGCGGCGACGGCGGCCAGGCCGGCGTCGTCCAGGGCCTGGGGGCCGTCGCTGAGCGCGCCCCCCGGGTCGGGGTGGAACTCCACCATCACGCCCACCGCGCCAGCGGCGAGGGCGGCGGCGGCCAGGGGCACGATCAGGTCGCGGCGGCCGGTGGCGTGGCTGGGGTCGACGATCACCGGCTGGCCCAGGCTGTGGGCGAGCAGGGCGACGGCGCCCAGGTCGAGCAGGTTGCGGGTGCTGGCGTCGAAGCCCTTCACGCCCCGCTCGCAGAACACGACCCCGGCGGCGCCGGCGTCCAGCAGGTACTCGCCCGCCAGCAGCCACTCCTCGACGGTGGCGGCCATGGCGCGCTTGAGCAGCACGGGCTTGCCGGCCCGGCCGGCGGCCTTCAGCAGCGCGAAGTTCTGCATGTTCCGCGAGCCGATCTGCAGCACGTCGGCGGCGTGGGCCACGGGCGCGACGCCGTCCTCGCTCAGCACCTCGGTCACCACGCCCAGCCCGTGGGCGTCGGCGGCCTCGCGCAGCCAGCCCAGGGCGGGGGCGCCGTGGCCCTGGAAGCTGTAGGGCGAGGAGCGCGGCTTGTAGGCGCCGCCCCGCAGCAGGGTGGCGCCGTGGGCGGCGGCGGTGGCGGCGGCGGCGTGCGCGGTGGCCAGGCTCTCGACGCTGCATGGCCCGGCGATGAGCAGCGGCGCGGCGCCCAGGGCTGGCCCGGCGGGCCGCGGGCCAAAGGGCACGGCGCGCCCGGCCTGGCCATCGACCTTGGGGTGGATCGGGCCGCTCTGCAGCACGGCGGCGACCCCGGGCACACCGCGGATGAGGTCCAGCGCGACGGGCGGCGAGGGCGGATCGACGCTGAAGCCCCGCTGCGGGCCATCGCTCAGCGGCGTGACCCACAGCCCCAGCGCCTTGAGGGCGCGGGCGGCCGGGCCCGGATCGGCCCCGGGGGCCAGGGTGATGAGGGTGGTCATCGGCGCCTCCTCAGCGGGCTCGGGCCAGGATGGTGTCGATGACCGTGCTCAGGGCGTCGCGGGCGGCGCCGGCGGGGAGCTCGGCCAGCAGGGCGCGGGCGGCGTCGGTGCGGGCGGCGGCCTCGGCGCGGGTGTCGGCCAGGGCGCCGCAGTCGCGCACCTCGCGCACCAGCCGCACGGCGGCGAGGTCATCCACCTCACCGGCCGCCGCGGCGAAGGCGGCGAGGCGCTCGCGCAGGCCGGGCACCCGCTCGCTGGCGAGGATGAGCGGCCAGGTCAGCTTGCCCTCGCGCAGGTCCGCGTAGGCCGACTTGCCCGTCACGGCGGGATCGCCCTCGAGGTCGATGACGTCGTCGACGAGCTGGAAGGCCGCGCCCAGGCCGTCGCCGATGCGCCCCAGCCGATCGAGGTCCTGGTCGCTCAGCTCGGCCAGCGCCCCGCCCGCCTGGAGGGCCCAGCGGAACAGCACGGCGGTCTTGCCCGCGATGACCTGCAGGTAGGCCGCGCGGTCGCCGTCGAACCGGCCCCGGCGCTCGAGCTGCTGCGCCTCGGCCTCGACCATGCGCGCGATGACGTCCACCAGGGCGTGCTGCACCGCCAGGGGCGCGCTGCGCACCCGGCGCAGGGCGTCCACGAGCAGGTGATCGCCGCCGAGCACGCTGGCCGCGTTGCCGTACACCATGCGCGCCGAGGGGGCCCCGCGGCGCTCCTCGCCCAGGTCCAGCACGTCGTCGTGCAGCAGGGTGGCGGCGTGCACGAGCTCGACGGCGGCGGCGCAGTCGAGCACGGCCTGATCGGCGCCGCGGCCCCCGAGCCGGGCGGCCAGCAGCACGCAGATCGGCCGCGCCCGCTTGCCGGGCCGGGCCACGAGGTAGCGCCCGGCGGCCCAGGCCACGTCGGCGCCGTGCTGGCCCACGTCGGCGAGCAGGCCCTCCAGGGCTTGCAGATCCTCGGCGAGCAGGGCACGCAGCGACAGCAGCCGGGTCGCGAGGTCGTCCAGCCCCTGTCGGCGCGACGCGGCGGCCAGGGCCGGCATCACCCCGGCGGTCGCCGCCCCGTGGGACAGCGGCGTAGCGATGGGATCGCGCATGTCAGGCCTCCTCCAGGGAGCCAGAAAGGGTCGTCTCATGGCCTTCGAGCACCCCCTCACCGCCCGCTTCCACGAAGCGGATCCGGTCGGGGTCGTCTTCTTCGCGCGCTACTTCGAGTACGCGCACGTGGCCTTCGAGGAGCTGATGGGCGCCGCCTTCGAGGGGGGCGACGCGGTGTTCGAGGGGCGCGACTTCGGCCTGCCCCTGGTGCACGCCGCCGCCGACTACCGGCGGCCCGTGCGGCGCGGCGACCGGCTGACGGTCCGCACCCGCATCGAGGCCTGGAGCGAGCGGTCGGTGACCTTCGCCCACCAGATCACCGGCGCCGACGATCCGGCCGACCTGCGCACCACCGTTCGGCTCAAGCACGCCTTCGTCGCCCTGCCGGCCTTCAAGCCCACGCCCCGGCCCGCGGCCTTCGTCGAGGCCATGGTGCGCCTGGGCGTCGCCCCCGACGAGGGCGAGTAGCCGCCGCCGGCTGAGCTTGCCCAGGGCCCCGCGGGGCAGCGCCGACACCCACACGAAGCGGTCGGGCACCTTGTAGCCCGTCAGCCGGTCGGCGCAGTGGGCGCGCAGGGCGGCGGCGTCGGGGCGCGCGCTGGCCTCGCCGGCCTCGCCGGGGGTGGCGGCCACCAGCACGGCGACCGGCCGGTGGCCCCACTGGGCGTCGGCCACGCCCACCACGCCGGCGTCGGCGACGGCGGGGTGCGTCAGCAGCGCCTGCTCGATCTCGGCGGGGGACAGGTTCACGCCGCCGCTCACGATGACGTCGTCGCGGCGGCCCCCCACCTGCACCCGCCCCTCGGCGTCGATGTGCCCGTGATCGTTGGTGATGAGGTCGCCGCCGACCACCGGCCCGCGCACCACCAGCGCGCCGTCGTCGCGGGCCTCGACCCGCGCGAAGGGCAGCGGGGGCCCGCTCCCGCCGTCGGCGCTGAGGTCGCCCGGCAGCCGGGTGCTGATCTGGCTGGCGGCCTCGGTCATGCCCCAGGTGATGGCGAGGGGCAGGCCCAGCGCCCGCGCCCGGTCGAGCAGGGGCGCTGGCGTGGCCGCGCCCCCCAGCAGGATGGCGCGCACGGCCGGCGGCAGCGGCGCCTCGGGGCGGGCGTCGAGCACGGCGCTCAGCAGGCTGGGCGACAGCGACACCAGGGTGATCTCGCCGCTGTCGAGGCGGGCCGCGATGCGCGTGAGGTCGACGGCCGGGTGCAGCTCCACCGTGGTGGCGTAGAGCGCGCAGCGCAGCAGGATCGACAGCCCGCCGATGTGGTGCAGCGGCAGGCAGGCCAGCCAGCGATCGTCGAGGTGGTGGCCCAGGCGCACGGCGCTGCCAAAGGCGCTGAACACCAACTGGCTGGTGGTCAGGCGCATGGGCCGCGGGCGGCGCGACGTACCCGACGTGAGGATGATCAGCCGCACCTCGTCGAGGGGCCACGGGCGCTCGGGGGCGGGCGCCGCGCCCAGCCCGGGGGTCAGCAGCCGCGCGGCGCCGGTGGTGGCCAGGGCGGCGCGCTGGGTGGCCTGCAGCCGGCCGGGCTCGGGGGCGCTGACGAACTGGGGCGCGATGGCCCGCAGGGCGGCCCGGAGCTCGGCGTCGGTGGCCCGGGGGTTGAGGGGCGCGACCACGGCGCCCACCTGCCACAGCGCGTGCAGCTCCACGACGAAGCTGGGGCGCGCCTCGCCGGCGAGGGCCACGACGCTGCCGGGGCCAACCCCTTGATCCAACAGGGAATGTGCGCGCCGGGCGGCCCGGCTCGCGAGCTCGGCCCAGGTCCACGTGGTGCCCTCGGGGGTCACCAGGGCGGGGTGGCCGGGCCGGGCGAGGGCGGCCGACAGGTGGGGCAGGGGCAGGGCGGTCATGCGGGCCCCCCCTCGACGCCCGGGCGGGCGTGATCCAGGGCGATCCAGCCGGCCTCGTCGGCGCTGGGGCCGGGCCTGCCCGGGGTCGCCGGGCCCCCCGCCAGGCCGGCGGAGACGGGGCCGTCGGCGGCCAGGGCGCAGGCGACGTGCACCGCGGCCCAGCGCTCCAGCGCCGAGCCCAGGGCGTGGGTGACGCAGATCCGCACGCCGGCGGCCCGGGCGGCGCGCCCCAGCGCCACGGTGGCCCGAGGGCCGCCCAGGAACATGGGCTTCAGCACCACCACGTCCACGGCGTCGGCGGCCAGCAGGGCCTGGAGCTGGGCCGCGTCGCCCACCGACTCGTCGGCGCCCACCGGGGCGATCTGGCGCAGCGCGCGCCACACCGCGGCCGGGGTGTCGCGGGGCACCGGCTGCTCCACCCACTCGGGGGCGAAGGCGGCCAGGGCGGCGAGCGCGCGCTCGGCCTCGGCGGGCGTCCACGCGCCGTTGGCGTCCAGCCGCAGGGCGGCGTGCGGGCGGGCGGCGCGCACGGCGCGCACCTGGGCCACGTCGTCGGCCAGGGGCCCCGCGCCCACCTTGAGCTTGAGGGGCGCGGCCGACGCCCTGGCCGCCAGGGCGCTGGCGTCGGTCACCAGGGTGTGGGTGAACACGCCGTCGGTGGCCCGCGGGTGCAGCCAGCGCCCCAGGCTCAGCCCAGCGGCCTGCGCCTGCAAGCCCGCCAGCGCCAGGGCGATCCCGGCGGCGACCGCCCCCTGCCCGGGCGC
>JAUHVS010000370.1 GCA_030424955.1 bacterium
GTCGGCCACCTGCCAGGTCGCCCAGGCGACGAGGCCCGGGGGCAGGGCAGGGCCGGGCTGGGGGCTGACCTGCACGGCGCACTCCAGCCGCCGTGCCCACCGAGCCGCACAGCGGCCGGCCAGGGCCGCGGTCCCGAGCGGCTGCCATAGGGCGGGCAGCGGGGCCGGCGCGGGCGCCGGGAGGGGGTGTGGCCAGGGCGGCCTCACGGGGCTCATGGGGCCAGCCACTGGTGCAGCTGTCCCCGCACGGTGCGGGTGATCTCGCCGGCAGGGCCCGCCACCCGGATCGCGCCTCGGGGGAGCGCGTCGTCGGGCAAGAGGGTGACGCCTGCTGGGGGCACGCCGAGGGCCTGTAGGTCTTGCGGGTTGAGCGAGACGACGAGGGCGCTGCCCCCAGCAGGATCGGTCGCCGGGGGCAACCCGGCGAGGAGCGTGGCGAGGGCCGCGGACAGATCGGTTCGCACGAGGCGCTCGGCCAGGGCGAGGGCGAGCGCCTGGGCATCGCGGACCAGCTGAGCCTCGGCCTCTTGGCGCCACGCCCCCAGCGCTGCGAGGGCTTCGTGGAGCTGGGCCTGGGCGGCGGCGTGCGCTGCCGCCTGAGCGGCCAGGGTCGCGGCCGCCCAAGCGTCCCGTAGCCGCCGCGCCTCCGTGAGCGCGGCGTGCGTCTCAGCGTCGAGCCGCCCGCCGACGGTGAGCGCGGCGTTCGGTGGGATGATGGGTCCAGGGGCCGTCACGGCTGGGGGGCCCGCTGGTTGGACGGCGCGCCCAATGGGGCGGCGCTGACGAGGTCAAGGGTGAGCGCGGGGCCCGTGGCCGCCTGCAGGGCCCGCTGGAGGGCCCTGGGGCTCAGCGTGGACAGCGTCGCTGCGTCCTCGGGGGCCTGCCACACGCGGTGGCGCCGGCCCAGGCGCCGGAGGAACCGCGCCGCGGCGGCCGGCCCGTCCGCCGTGGGGCGCCCGAGGGCTGCCGTCGGGCCTCGCCGCTTCGCTAGCCGCAGGGCGAGGGCCCGCCGGGGATCGGGTGGGCGGTGCACGGCGTCGACGGCGGCGGCCAGCGCGGGCGCGAGCGGCCCCTCGACCCCAAAGAGGGCGATCAGAGCGGCCAGCGTATGCACGCCGTCCGGGGGTAAGGGGGGCCGGGCGCGGCTCATGTGGCCCGCCCGATGGTCGAGCGGGGCCGCCCTCGTCGGCGGACCAGGGTGAACAGCACACCCAGCACCCCGGCGAGCGCGAGCCAGGTGGGCGCCCGCGGCGCGGCCCGCTCGCGCGGTGAGCGGGCGGCGCGCGCAATGGGCGCTGGCAGGTCGCCCTCCGCCGCTTGGGTGGCTGGGGCAGAGGCGGTGTGGCGGGTCACAGCGACCGGATCCTGGGGGCCGAGCCCTGCGCCAGCGCGGACCAAGGCAGCGATCTCAGGGGCCGCCGGCGCCGGCCCCGCGGGCACGCGCAGCACGACCGCGGCGCTGTGCGCGGCCAGGGTCACGGCGGCCTCGATGACATCCGGCCGAGTGGCTAGCAGGCGCTCCAGCTGGCGGGCCTGCCCCGATCGCACCCGCGCGTACGCCTGCGTCGGCGTGAGCACCAGCGCAGGGGCGGGCACCTGGGGCTGGGCGCGGGGCAGGCCGGCGGCCCGCAGGGTCTGCCAGGCGGCGTCGCGGTCGCTGCCGGCCACGTGCAGGGTGTAGCCCCGCCCCTGGCGCCCACGGGAGGCGGCGATGCCGTGCGCGCGCAGCAGCGCGACCGCGTCGTTGACGGCGACCTCGCTCTGGTTGCTCAGCAGTGTCTCTTGGCAGCCCGTCAGGTGTCCCATCGCCCACATCGCGCCCACGAGTGTGCTGGTCGTCGCGGCGCGCCTCATGGTGGCTCCATCGGGCGCGGGACCGGCAGCGTGCCCCGTCGGGTCATCAGGCTGCGCATCCGGGTGAGCGCCTTGCGCTGTCGACGGGCGACGGCAGACCGACTGATGCCCAGCCGCCGCGCGAGGGACGCGGCCGAGTCGCCCGTGTCGTCCAGGTCGAAGGCGGCCATCAGCACCTCGCGCTCCGCCTCGGTCAGCATGCCCAGGGCGGCCACCACCCGCTGGCCATCGAGGCGACGCTCGGCCGCCTCCGAGGGGTCGACGGCCTCGGCTGGGCTGAGGGCAGCATCGACCAGGTACAGGGTCGCAAGCTCCGTGATGGCGCCGAACAGGCGCTGCGCGTCATTGGCGGGGGTGGCCCCGCCGGGCGGCTCTCCGATGGGCTCGCCGAGCGCCTCGTGCGCCAGCGCCTCGCGCCGCAGGCGGGCGTAGGTGCGCCGGCCCGTAAACCCGGTCTCGCGCAGCCCATCGAAGATGGCCCCGCGGATGCGGTAGCGGGCGAAGAGCTCGAAGGGCACGCCATGCTGGGCGACGAAGCGACGCTGGGCCTCTACGAGGCCGAGCCGCCCGTAGCCAATGAGGTCGTCGAGGGGCACGGCGCCCCGTGGGATCAAGCGCGACAGGGCGCGCGCCTCGCGGTCCACCAGGCTCAGCAGGGAGGCGTCGAGGGCGGGCGCGCTCAACGGGCGGCCCAGCACGCGAGGGCGTCGGCCGCGGCGCGGCCGTCTGGGCAGCGGGGTGGGGGGCCCCCCCAGGCGCTCACGAAGCGAGGGGGGCGCCGAGGGCCGAGGTCACGGGAGGCGGCGCCCCAAGGCGCCTCTGGGCAGCTCGGCGCCGGCATCGCTCAGGGGAAGATCCCGCGCTCGTGGTAGACCGCCTGGATGCGGTTCAGGGCGTGGGCGTAGCAGGCCGTGCGGTTGTCGGTGCTCTTCTCGATGCGGATGCGCCGCATGGTGTTGTAGGCCCGCTGCATCATGGCGCGCAGCCGGGCGTCCACGTCATCCTCGCTCCACTGCTCGGCGCGGCGGTTCTGCAGCCACTCGAAGTAGCTCACGGTCACGCCACCCGCGTTCGCCAGGATGTCGGGCAGGAAGGTCACGCCCTTCTCAAGCAGGATGCGCTCGCCCTCGAGGTCCGTCGGGCCGTTCGCGCCCTCGACCACCAGCTTGGTCGACATCAGCGGCGCGGTCTCCGCCGTGATCTGCATCTGCAGGGCCGCCGGGATGAAGATGTCGACGGGCGTCCCGAAGAACGCGTCGCGGTCGACCGCCTCGGCGCCCGGGTAGCCGGCGACGCCGCCGTTCTTGGCGACGTAGTTCACCAGGCGCTTCGGGTGGATGCCCTCGCTGTTGCGGATGGCGCCGGTGTGGTCCTGAACAGACACCAGCACCGCCCCGTGCCGCGACAGGATGCGCGCAGCGAAGGAGCCGACGTTGCCGAAGCCCTGCAGCGAGTAGGTGGCGCCGTCGAGGTTGAAGCCGGTCTCTTCGGCCCAGTTCTCGATGGCGAACACCAGCCCCTGGCCGGTGGCCTTCTCGCGGCCCAGGCTGCCGCCCGAGGTCACGGACTTGCCGGTGACCACACCCCGCATCGCGTTCTTGTTCGATTGCAGGGTGGAGTTCATGTAGGTGTCCATCATCCAGACCATGGTCTGGCTGTTGGTCCCCATGTCGGGCGCCGGGATGTCGTAGTCCGGCCCGATGTTGCTCCCAAGCGCGTGGGTGAAGCGCCGGGTGATGCGCTCAAGCTCGGCCTGGCTGTGGTCCCGCGGGTCAAACTTGATGCCGCCCTTGGCGCCACCGAAGGGGATCTCGAGCAGGGCACACTTCCAGGTCATCCAGGAGGCGAGGGCCTTGACCTCGTCCAGCGACACCTCGTGGTGATAGCGGATCCCGCCCTTGTAGGGGCCCATGAGGTTGTTGTGCTGGATGCGGTAGCCCTTGAACAGGCGGTACTCGCCGTTGTCCATCCGCACCGGGAAGTTGACGATCAGCTCGTTCTTCGGCTGCGACAGGATCGTCCGAACGGACGGATCGAGTTGAATGACCTCAGCGCCGCGGTACAGCTGGTGCTGAGCCACTTCAAACACGCTGTGTTTGGCGGCTGCGGGCTTGGGCTTGGGCTTCTCGGCCATCTTGGGCCTCTCCTCACGTGGGCAGGTCAACGTCGTTGAGCGCCATCCTGCGGTGAACGCTCATCCACTGGCAACCCCTCGTCGCGTGGGGCCATCGCCTGTGGCACATTGGGTGTCGGCCAAGCAGGAGCAGTCGATGAGCGAGATCAAAGGACCGGGTCGGATTGGCGCCAGTTCCATCGTGGGGCCGGCCGCAGCGGACACCGTCGCAGCCCCTCAGGCGGCGAGCGAGGCGGCGGCCGCCGCGGTGACCACCGATCCGGTGGTCGCCCTGTTCGAGGCCGTCCAGGCGCGGTTCCCCGAGGGCATCCACGGGGATCGCGCCGCCGTCGTGCGGGCCGTGGTGGACGACGTGCTGTTGCGGGGTATGGGCGATCTGGCGGCGGCGACCCGCGACGGGGTGGCGCAGCAGGTCACGGACGCCCTGCTGTCGCACCCGGAGCTGTCGGCGCGGCTGGACCGGCTGCTGACCCCGAAGGCCTGACCCCGCAGACCCGAAGGCGTGACCCCGCAGATCTGATGGCAGCCCCGTGGACCGCCGGCGGGTGGGGGCCGGTCTGTCGGGCGACGCCGCGGCAGGGGGCGCGGGGCTGGACGCGGCCTTTGCTCAGGCCGCGCACCGACTCAGGGCTGGAACTTGCGGAGCGTGGTGGTGTCGGCCTCGATGACCACGGTGATGGTGCGTCGGTAGGCGCCTTCTCCCTCGCGCACGAGCTCGATGTCGTGGCTGCCCGCGGGCAGGCGGTGCTTGAACAGGGGCGTCCAGCCCACCAGGCGGCCACGGATGAAGGCCTGCGCCGGCGGCTTCGCGATCAGCTTCAAGAAGCCAAAGCCGGCGGGCGCGGTGGTCGCGGGTCGAGCCGCTGTGGCGGGCCGGGCGGCCGTCGCCGGGCGCGCGGCGGTGGCGGGCCGCGCCGCCGTCGGCGGGGCCGCCTGGGTCGCCGGACGACGGGGGGCGCGCACGGCCACCCGTGGGCTGGGGGCGTCCTCATCGACGGGATCGCGCCGGGTCACGACCCGTGGCGTCACGCGAGGCGCGGCAGTCTCGGGGGCTGCGGGGCGGGCTGGGCTGGCCGGCGTCAGGGTGAGGAGCTGAGTGTTGCCGTCGGCGTTGGGGAACTGTGGCAGCGGCTGGTCCAGCGGGGCGTGGCCCGACAGCTCAGCCAGGATCCGGGCGTCTCCGGTGTTGTCGATGCTGACCCGTTGGGTGCCGGGGCCCAGGGTCTTGCGCAGGCCATCGGCCTGCACGAGCGTGAGGACGGCGTCGCGGGGCTCGGGCATGAGCGTGACCTGCACCCGAGCCGGGAGCAGCTTGATGGCCTCGACCCGCTGGAGCACGCCAGCGGCGGCCTGCACGGTGCCCTGCCAGGGCAGGAAGCCCGCCTTCTCGATGCGCAGGCGGCGCAGGCCGGGCGCGACGGCGCTCGCCTGGACCGGCGACTCGTCGACGTACACGTCGTCGATGTAGACCTTGGCGCCGCCCGGCACGCTCTCGATGTGCAGGCCGGTCTGGATCTTGGCCAGCGCCAGCCGCGCCAGGGTGCGGGTCTCGCCGGCCTCGACCGACACCCGCTGCTCCATGGGCTGGTAGCCGTCGGCGCTGAGGCGCAGGCGGTGGGCCCCCGCGGCCAGCCCGGACAGGGTGACGGGGCTCTGCGCCGGGACGGGCGGCTGGTCGTCGATGGAGAGCTGAACGGTGGGCGGGTCGGTGTCGAAGGTGAGGCCGCCGCCCTGGCGCTCTCGCCACACGAACAGCGCGGCGATGCTGATGGCCAGCAGGCCCACGATCGCCAGCACCCACAGGCGCCACCGGGTCTGCGCGCTCGGCTGGGCCGGCGGGGGCGACAGGGCCGCCATGCTCGCGGTCTGCACGAGGGCCTCAGGGCCGGGCGTGCGCTGCGGCGGGGGCGCCGCGGGCCGCGTCGTCGCGGGCGGACACGATCACCACCATGCGGTTGGCGGGGAGGGGGCGGCGTTCGGCCACGAGGCCCGCGGCGTCGAGTTCGTCCACCCAGGCGGCGTCGGCGGAGAGGTGGATGTCCCCGTCGGCGCCGGCCATGAGCTTGTCCCACTCGTCCCGGGTCCTGGTTTTTATGATGTCCGCCATCCTGTCTTTCATGGCGGGCCAGTTGTCCATGTCGAACTGGTTCTGGAAGTGCTGCGCATCGTCGCCGAGTTTGTCCAGCAGGGCTTCCAACCGGCCAAGCGAAAGGTCCATCAGGCGCGGATGCAGCTGTGTCAGCCGTTCCAGAATTGCAGTGGTATGGTCCATCAGGTTT
>JAUHVS010000371.1 GCA_030424955.1 bacterium
GGCAACGATCTGCAGAACCAGGCCATCGACCTCGGCGACGCCCCGACCGTGCAGGCCGAGGGGCAGCAGTGGCTGTGCGACCGGGTGCCGCCCGAGGCCGACACCTTCAGCATCGTGGTGCCCTCGCGCCGCGCCCGCACCATCGCCAGCACCTTCCTGTACGGCGATGACGGCGACCTGGTGATCGAGGTGTACGACAGCGACCAGATGCTGCTGGGCACCACGGCCTTCGTGGCCCGGGGGAACTCGAAGCAGTGCGTGGTGATCGAGCCGGCCATGGGGGCCGATCGCCAGCTGTACGTGCGGCTGGTGCCCCTGAGCATCAACCGCATCATCCAGCAGGACGAGCGGCTGGATTATGGGCTCGTGGTCGTCGACGGCGACGCCTGCGACGCCATCGGGCCGCCGGCCCCCGGGGTCGATTGGCCCCGGATTCCGTGAAGATGCCCCCGATCATGACTTCCGCTACTTGCGGAAGATTGCAATCGGGCGGTATCGTCGAGTTCGGTGCGACAAGAGGGATGGTCCGCTGGGGGCGACGCCATCACTCAGACTTTGGGGGGATCATGAAGCTGACAACGCTCTTGATGATGGCTGGCGGGCTGTGTGTGGCGCTGCCCGCCGCGGCCCAGCCGCGGGCCAAGTCCACCGCCTTCCTCGGCGGCGGCGGCGCCTCCTCCGGGGGCGGCATCAAGCACTTCTCGGCCACGGGCGTGGGCATGGCCGTCGGCTCGAACAGCGGCGGCGGGCTCAGCGCCCGCCACGGCTTCCTGGCGGGCACCAGCCGCGGCCAGGATGACACCCCGCCCACCATCGTGCCCCTCGACGACATCCGGCAGAGCACCGTGGCCGACCGCTGCGTCGCCGTGATCGATCTGCCCCCCGTGCAGGTCACCGACGATCGCGACCGCGCGCCCCGCGTGACGGTCACGCTGCAGACCGTGCCCCCGCAGGACATCGATCCGGCCGGGCAGGAGGTCGAGCTCGCCCCCGGCTCCTACGACGTGCTCATCGTGGCCATCGACCGCTACGACAACGAGTCCCGCGAGACCTACCGGGTGGACGTCTTCGACGGCGCCCGCCCCGTGATCCAGCTCGCGCAGGAGCCCACCCCGGTGGGCGGCGAGGCCCAGGCGGTCTCGCCCGCCGGCACCCAGGTGCCCATCGCCTTCAACTGCGTGGACGCCTGCGATCCGGACGCCACCGGCTCCCGCGCGCCGCTGCTCGCCCGCTACCCCCTGGGCGACACCCGCGTGACCCTCGCCTGCGAGGACGCCTCGGGCAACGACGTGGTGCGCGACATCACCGTGCGGGTGCGCGACACCGCGGGCCCCACCCTGGCTGGGGTCATGCCCGACGCCATCACCCGCGAGTGCAACTCGCCCGACGGCGCCGAGGTCGAGGTCCCCGCCCTGGTGTGGCAGGACAACGGCTACAACGCCGCCGACCTGAGCATCACCCTGGTGCTGGACCCCGGCACGGCCTTCGAGCAGGCCTACGACCCCATCCCCGACCAGCTCTCGCTGCTCCGCGGCCCCCACGTGCTGCGCTATGTGGCTGAGGATCCGCAGGGCAACGTCACCACCGCCGATCTCAACGTGCTCGTCGAGGACAACGGCGTGCCCGTGCTGCGGGTCATCGACGCCCCCGCCAACGGCTGGTTCGCCGGCAACGAGGCCGTGGTGGTGTTCGAGGCCGCCGACGGCTGCGGCCGCGCGGGCCAGGGGCTGGCCATCGACGTCGTGCCCCCGCCCGTCGACCAGACGATCAACGGCGGCATCGTGACCGTGCGCTACCGCGACGAGGGCATCTACGCCCTGACCATCACCCTGGTGGACGACGACGGCAACGAGACCACCGACAACTCCATCGCCTTCGGCATCGACCGCGCGGCGCCCGCGCCCGTGGTGTCGAGCCCGTCGCAGGCCGGCGTGGATCCCGACGACGAGTCCACGTGGCCCATCTTCGCGCAGGCCGAGGCCCTGGGCGTGAACTTCGGCGGCGAGGAGGAGGCCGACGGCACCTTCTCGGGCATGGCCCGGGTGCAGGTGGTGCTCGACCCCAACGGCGCGGCCATGCCTTTGGCCGACCGTGAGTACGCCTCGGTGGGCGAGCCCCCCCGCGGCAACCGCGTCGAGGGCAACGTGGGCTGCGAGGCCGACGATCCGAGCTGCAACGACGCCCTGGCCCTGGAGCTGCGGCACCTGCCCATCGGCCCGCACGAGGTGGCCATCACCGTCACCGACTTCGCCGGCAACCAGACGGCCAGCCAGGCGCGCTTCCGCAGCATGGACCTGTACGAGGGCTTCGCGCACCTGCGCGGCCTGTCCGAGGCCATCCTGCTCAACAACCCCGCCGCGGCGGTCCGGGTCCGCGTGCAGCGGGCCCGCCAGGCCTTCATCTCGGGCCGCGACGTGGGCGGCGTGCGCATCGCTGCCTCGCCCTACCGCACCCAGACCTTCCTGGGCACGGCCCTGCGCTTCGTGCAGTCGGCCACCACCGACCTGGCCGGCGCCATCAACGCCTCGAACGGCGCGGAGCAGGCGGATCTCATCGAGCTGACGTCGCTGCTGCACCGCCTGGCCCTGAGCGATCTGCAGCTCATGGCCGAGCACGTGCGCGGCCTGCCGGCTGAGCTGGACGCCGTGGTGGTCGCCAACCGCGCCGTCGACCTGAACCTGGCCATCCAGGCCATGGATCTGATGGGCCAGGACATCGCCGCCGAGCGCTGGAGCCAGTCGGCCGACAACGCCCTGCAGGCCTTCTTCCACCTGAAGAGCGCCGTCGAGGGCTGGATGATGGACTACGAGTACGTGCCCAACCTGGCCGACGACGTGGCCATCCTCGACGAGTACCGCCGCGGGCTGAACATCCTGACGGGCATCCGCGACGAGCTGAGCCTGTACCTGACGCTGGAGAGCAAGCCGGCCGAGGACAACGCGCAGCTCATCCGCGACCGCCTCAACCCCATCATCCAGGACCTGGACCTGCTGGCCCGCCGCGGCTTCGACGGCAACGGCCTGTCGGACCACGACTACACGGTGTCGCTGCTGGAGCTGCGCGACGTGGCCAACTTCAGCACCCTGGCGTCCAACCAGGGCGCCCACATGCGCAACTACCAGTTCGCGATGATCCAGGTGGTGCGCTACATGACCCAGACCTCGATGGAGGACGCCATCTACTGGCGCGGCGGCGGCCGACGGAACTGGCCCATCTACAGCACCGGCCTGGGCTACGTGGCCGACGGCGTGGATCTGCTGGACCAGCGCCGCGTGCAGGAGGTCATCGACCTGTACGGCACCGAGCAGGACCCCCTGTGCCTGGTGGTGGCGGTGTACCACTGCGACTTCCTGGACGACGACGAGGGCGACCTGGACACCGACGAGCCCCTGCCCGTCGCCGACGTGCCCGCCTTCTGCTGGGACCGCATGTACCAGCCCCCCGAGTGGGCCGGCGCCGCCCCCGACGGCCTGATCCCGCCGCAGTGCGTGTACGGCAACGTCCAGCGCTGACCGGCGCCTGAGCCGGCCCCGACGCCCCCCACGTCAGGTCCCACGGGCCCCGCAGAGCGGGCCCACGGGCCCCGCAGAGCGGGCCCACGGGCCGGCCGCCCCCGCCCCACACGCCCCGACCCCCGCCCGCGTCAGGGGCGCCGACCGCGCCCCCCGCCCGGCCCTGCGCCGCTGGGGCCCACGGCCGCCTTGAAGGGCACCGGGCTCACGGGGCACCCTGGACAGCGTCCACGCCCAGCCCTGGCCTGGCGTCGCCTCCCACCTCTCATCAAAGGCAGCGTACTGTGAGCCACGCCCTCTCTCTCCGTGTCGCCCTGTGTCTGGCTGTGGCCCTCGCCGCCGGCTGCGACGACGACCCCACGCCCGCCGACGGCTCGGACGCCACGGCCGCCGCCGACGGCGCCGCAGCCCCGGACGCCGCAGGCTCAGACGCCACGGGCTCGGACGCCGATCCGGCCGACGCGGGCCCCGCCGACGCCGCCCCCCCGCGGGACGGCGCGCCGCCCCACGACGGCGTGTTCGCCTTCGCCGGCGGCTGCTACGCCGTCGAGGGCTATGCCGGCGGCGCCGTGCACCTGCTCACCGCCACCGAGGACGGCGCCGGCTTCGAGTTCACCCAGGGCGAGGGCCCCAGCGGCGAGGGCGCGCGCTTCCACATGCGGCCGAGCGACCTGGGCACCTACCTGCTCTACGACGCCGACCGCCGCTTCCTGGTGGCCGAGCCCGACGGCGACGGCTGGCGCTTCGCCCGCCCGGCCCAGCTCGAGTCCAACCTGACGCTGTACGACGACAGCTTCCAGTCCCCCGCGGAGTGGATCCCGCAGCCGTCGGCCCAGGACCCCGCCCGCTTCCAGCTGCAGCACCGCGCCTCGGGCGCCTGGCTCGCCCTCGACGGCCTGAGCGCCGACGCCGCGGGCGCCGCGGTCATCGCGTTCTACCCCCGCGAGGGCTGCGCGGCGTTCCCGGAGCTGAGCGTAGACGCGGTGGGCGAGCCCGCCCCGCGCACCTGGCCGGACGGCGATCTGTACGGCATCGCCGAGGTGCACTCGCACATGATGACCAACACCGGGTTCGGCGGCAGCGGCATGTTCCACGGCGCCCCGTTCCACCGGCTCGGCGTCGAGCACGCCCTGGCCGACTGCAGCCTGGACCACGGCGAGGAGGGCCGCCGCGACCTGGTGGGCCTGTTCTACGACGCCAACGACGACGCCGGAGACATCGCCGCCTACCTGCCGGTGCTGCTCGCCGGCCAGAGCAACGAGTTCAACCACTTCACCGACGGCTACCCCACCTTCACGGAGTGGCCCAACGCCTGGCGGCGCGCCACCCACCAGACCATGTACTACCGCTGGCTGGAGCGGGCCTGGCGCGCCGGGCTGCGGCTGGTGGTGCAGCACGCCACCGGCAACTCGGTGCTGTGCGAGTTCGGCATCGGCGTGGGCGCCCAGACGGCGCGCTACAGCTGCAACGACATGGTGACCGTCGACCAGAGCATCAAGGCCGTGCGCGAGCTCGAGCGCTACATCGACGCCCAGGCCGGCGGCCCGGGCCTGGGCTGGCTGCGGGTCGTGGGCTCCCCCGCTGAGGCCCGCGAGGTCATCGCGTCGGGCAAGCTGGCCATCGTGCTGGGCATCGAGATCTCGAACCTGTTCGACTGCTTCCTCACGCCGCCGGCCGGCACCGAGCGCTGCACCCTCGAGACCGTGCGCGAGGCGCTGGACGAGTACTACGCCCTGGGCGTGCGGGTGGTGTTCCCCGTGCACAAGTTCGACAACGGCTTCGGCCCGGGCGACGGCCACGGCGGCATCATCGAGCTGGGCAACTTCATCAACAGCGGCCACTACACCAGCAAGATCGAGGACTGCCCGCTGGGGCGGCAGGGCTTCGACGGGGGCAGCCTGACCTTCAGCGGGCTCAACCAGCCCCGCGAGACGTTCGACGCGCCGCCGGTGGCTGATCTGAGCGGCTTCCTGGGCGATCCCGTGGGCACCCTGCGGCCCTACTTCGGGGTGCTCCTGGCGGGGGGCGCCGAGGGCAACTTCTGCCAGAACTTCGGGATCACCGACCTGGGCGAGACCCTGCTGCACGAGCTGATGCTGCGGGGCATGATCCCCGACATCGCCCACCTGCCCCAGCGCACGCTGACGCGCGCCCTCGAGATCCTGCAGGCCAGCGACTACCCGGCGCTGTCCACCCACGGCAACACCCACGGCGGCGCGCTGCTGCCCCTCGGCGGCATGACCGCCGCCGGCCCCGGCGGCTGCGGCAACCCGGACCAGCCGGGCGCCATGATCCGCCGCGTCACCGAGCGCTCGCAGGCCCGGGCCGAGGCCGGGGCCCACCCGGGCGTCCCCCTGGGCTTCGACCTCAACGGCTTCGCCGGCGCCCGCCGGCCCCGCTTCGGCGACGACGCCGGCTGCGGGCAGCCCCAGGCCAACCCGGTGACCTACCCCTTCCTGTCCTACGACGGCGAGGTCGAGTTCCAGCCGCCCACCCTCGGCGAGCGCCCGGTGGACTTCAACACCGAGGGCTTCCTGCACATCGGGCTGCTGCCGGAGCTGATCGAGGACACCCGCCGCGACGGCGCCACCGACGACGATCTGGCCCCGCTGTTCCGCTCGGCCGAGACGGTGGTGCGCATGTGGGAGCGCGCCGAGCTGCGGGCCGCCGAGCTCGCCGCCGAGTAGCCCGCGACGGACCGCCCGTCCGCCCGCGCCGCCGATCCCCCCACCGCACGCTCAGGATCA
>JAUHVS010000372.1 GCA_030424955.1 bacterium
CGTCCCGCCGGGCGCGGTGTCGTCGTCACAGCCAGCCAGCAGGCTGAGCCCCAGCAGCAGCCCTGTGAGCCACCCGAGTCGATTGTGGTGCATGCGTCCCCCTGCGTCGGCGCCGGCTGGCGTCGGTTCTTGGCCAGCCGTCCGCCCCACGTGGGGCCGAGCCGGTGGTCCCTGCGAGGGACCAGTGAGCGGCGCGGAAGTCACGGGGGCGGCAGGCGAAGCGGGCGCAGTATCGCGGGGTGGGGGGGGTTGGTGCCACCGCGAATCGGTGGGGGGATCCCGTGCGCCGGTGGCGCTGGCGGCCGCGCCCGCGGTGGGCGCGGTGCGGGCGGCGCCGCCATCAGCAGCGGGCGATCAGTCCTCGTCCATGCGGGCCACGACCTGGCCCTCCTGCACGCTGTCGCCTTCGGCCACCAGCAGCTCGGTGATCGTGCCGTCGGCGGGCGCCTCGATGGGCATCTCCATCTTCATCGACTCCAGGATGATGACGACCTCGTCCTCCTCCACCTCGTCGCCGACGCCAACTTCGATCTTCCACACGGTCCCGGTGATGTGGGCCTTGATGTCCATGTCGCTCCTCGTGATCGCCGGTGAGAGCCCGGCATGACGGTGAGGGGTTCTACCGCCCCTTGGCGTACTTCTCCAGCCATCCCGTGTGGAAGTCGGCCGCAGCGACCTCCGGCGTGCCCAGCACCTCGTGCAGGAAGCCCCGGTTGGTGGTCAGCGTCTCGATGGTCCAGGCGCTCAGCGCCTCGCGGGTGCGCGCGATGGTGGCCGCGCGATCCGGGCCGTGCACGATGAGCTTGGCGATCATGGGGTCGTAGTACGGCGTGACCGTCTGGTGGGCGGCGACGCCGGCGTCCACGCGCACGCCCGGCAGATCGGGGGCCTCGAAGGCGCCCAGGGGCCCGGGCTGCGGGATGAACTTGCGATCGGGGTCCTCGGCGTACAGCCGGCACTCGATGGCGGCCCCGTCGATGGCCAGATCCGCCTGCGCGAGGGTCAGCGGCTCGCCGGCGGCGATGCGCAGCTGCCAGCCGATGAGATCCACCCCCGTGATGGCCTCGCTGACCGTGTGCTCCACCTGCAGGCGGGTGTTCATCTCGATGAAGTAGAAGGCGCCGTCGGGGCTGACGATGAACTCGACGGTGCCGGCGTTGCGGTAGCCGATGGCCCGCGCGGCGTTCATCGCCGCAGCGGTCAGCCCCTCCCGCAGGCCGGGCGTGCGGGCCACGAAGGGCGAGGGCGCCTCCTCGATGACCTTCTGGTGGCGCCGCTGCAGGGTGCACTCCCGCTCGAACAGGTGCACGCCGTGGCCGTGGTGGTCGAACAGGATCTGCACCTCGATGTGGCGCGGCTGCTCGATGTACTTCTCGAGGTACACGGCGTCGTTGCCGAAGCTGCTGGCCCCCCGGTCGCGGCAGCTTTGCAGGGCCCGCGCCAGCTTGGCCGGCTTGGTGACCTGCTGCATGCCGATGCCGCCGCCGCCCGCAGCGGCCTTCACCAGCACGGGGTAGCCCATGGCCTCGGCCAGGGCCGCGGCCGCGTCGTCGTCGGTGACGGGGCCATCGGAGCCCGGCACCACCGGCACGCCGGCGGCGGCGGCCGTCTGCCGCGCGCGCACCTTGTCGCCCATGGCGTCGATGACGTCGGGCGTGGGCCCGATGAACACCAGCCCCGCGGCGGCCACAGCCCGGGCGAAGTCGGCGTTCTCGGACAGCAGGCCATAGCCGGGGTGCACCGCCTGCGCGCCGGTGGCGAGGGCCACCTCGATGATCCGCGCCTGGTCGAGGTAGCTCTGCGACACGGGGGGCGGGCCGATGCAGACGGCCTCGTCCGCCGCGGCGACATGGGGCGCCTCGGCGTCGGCCTCGGAGTACACCGCCACGGACGCGACGCCATGGGCGCGCAGGACGTGCGCGATGCGGCAGGCGATCTCGCCGCGGTTCGCGATCAGGACCTTCTCGAACACGGGCATGCTCCTGGGATCAGGGTCAGAGGTCTCGCAGGGTGTAGTAAACCCGCCGGGTGGCGGGCTCTTTGCGGTGGGTCGCGATGTAACGCCACGCGCAGCGCGCCTGCCCCGCGAGGGGATCGCCCTCCGGCGTGCAGGCCCCCGCCTCCGCCCGCCACCAGCTGGCGGTGGCGCGCAGCACGGCGCCGTCGGGCGCGGGCTCGGCGGCCAGGATCACCCGGAAGAGCAAGGGGCAGCGATCCCCAGGCGTGGGCTTGGCGTTGGCCGGGCCGACGGTCTCGAAGGGCATGGGCCCGGGCACGCTCGCGCCCCAGGTGGCGTCCCAGTCGACGCCCCCCTGGGTGACGTCGCGTTGGCGCAGGCAGTGCCAGGTGGTCTTGAGGCTGTTGCCCTGCACGCTGGTGGGATCGACGGCCACGGCCGAGGCGCCCAGCCGCGCGGCGGCGGCCTTGATGGCCTCCGCCGGTGCGTGCTTGGTGCGGACCGGGCCCTTGAACGTGGCGCAGCCCGCCAGCTGCGCGACGACGAGGCAGGCCAAGAGACCGGTCAAGCGGCTCATAGGAGGGTCCCTTGTCGACCGAAGGGTCGGTTGAAGTGGGTGTAGGCTCGGCGCGTGGCGACCCGCCCCCGGTGGGTGCGCTTCAGGTAG
Organism: bacterium; assembly: GCA_030424955.1. Lineage (GTDB taxonomy): Bacteria > Myxococcota_A > Bradymonadia > UBA7976 > UBA1532 > JACKDL01. The sequence continues at coordinate 2,625 of JAUHVS010000372.1, forward strand.
CCCTCCTTGAGCAGGTAGGGCTCGTAGACGTCCTCGATGGTCTGCTTCTCTTCGCCGATGGCGGCCGACAGGGTGTCCAGCCCGCAGGGGCCGCCGTCGAACTTGTCGATCAGCGTCAGCAGCAGCCGGCGGTCCATGCGGTCAAAGCCCGCGCGATCCACGTCGAGCTGGGTGAGGGCCTGATCGGCCACGGCGGCGGTCACCACGCCGTCGGCGAGCACCTCGGCGATGTCGCGCACCCGGCGCAGCAGCCGGTTGGCGATGCGCGGCGTGCCGCGGGAGCGCCGGGCCAGCGCCTGGGACGCCTCGGGGTGGACCTCGAGCTCCATGACACCCGCTGATCGCATCACGATCTGCTCCAACTCCTCGGGGGCATAGAACTCCAGATGCTCGACGATACCGAAGCGGTCGCGCATCGGGCTCGTGAGCAGGCCAGATCGGGTGGTGGCGCCGATGAGGGTGAAGGGCTGCAGCTCGATCGGGTAGCTGCGGGCGTACACCCCCTCGCCGATCACGACGTCGAAGCGGCCGTCCTCCATGGCGGGGTACAGGTTCTCTTCGACCACCGCGCTCAGCCGATGGATCTCGTCGATGAAGAGCACATCGTTGGCCTCGAGGTTCGTCAGCAGGCCTGCCAGGTCGCCCTTCTTCTCCAGCGCCGGGCCGCTCGTGATGTGCAGGCGCACCCCCAGGGCGTTGGCGATGATGTGGGCGAGGGTGGTCTTGCCCAGGCCGGGCGGGCCGCTCAGCAGCACGTGGTCCAGCGGCTCGCCTCGGCGCCGCGCGGCCTCCACGAAGATCCGCAGGTTGGTCTTCACCCGGGTCTGCCCGATGTACTCGTCGAAGTCCGACGGGCGCAGGCTCAGCTCCACGCCGTCGTCCGCGCGCTCCTCGCCGTCGATGATGCGGTTGCTGCTCATGGCCTCGGGTGTACCCCCGTGTCTGTACGTCTGTCCAGTGTCGAGGCGGGTCAGCCGTTGAGGCGCCGCAGGGCCTCGCGCAGCAGCTGCTCGAAGGTCATGGCGGGGGCCTCGGCGCGCAGGCCGTCGATGAGCTGCTCGACGTCCTTGGCGCGGTAGCCGAGGTTGCGCAGGGCGCTGTCGAGATCCTCGAGGGCCGGCGACGGGGCGTGGGCCTGGGCGCTCGGGGCGCCGCGGCTCGCGTGCACCTTGTCCTTCAGATCGAGGATCATCCGCTCGGCGGTGCGCTTGCCGATGCCCGGCACGCTCGAGAGCCGGCGCACGTCGCCCTCCACCAGGGCCAGGGTCAGGGCGTCGCCCGTGAGCCCGCTCAGGCACGCCACTGCCAGCCGCGGCCCGACCCCCGACACGCCCATCAGCAGCCGAAACAGGGTGCGCTCGTCGCTGGTGCCGAAGCCGTAGAGCGTGATCTGGTCCTCGCGCACGTGGGTGTGAATGACGAGGGTGGTCTGCGCGCCGGTGGGCGGGAGCGCGTCCAGGACGGTGAGGGGGCAGATGACCTCGTAGCCCACGCCGCCGACGTCGATGACGACGGCGCTCGGGGCCTTGAGGGCGATCTCGCCGCGGAGCAGGCCGATCATCGGGGGGACCTCCCTGGGGGTTTGGCGCGTTGTTGGGCCTCGACCAGCGCCTTGAGCGCGGCGTCGGCGCGGCGGCGGCGGCCGGTGGCGGCCTTGGGCGGCAGGGCAGCGGCGTTGGGCGCGCCCGCGCCGTGCTGGGCGTGGCACAGGGCGACCGCCACGGCGTCGGCGGCGTCGGCCTGGGGCACCTCGGGCAGCGCCAGGCGCCGCGCCACCATCGCCTGGACCTGGGCCTTGGCGGCGCGGCCGCTGCCGGTCACCGCCTTCTTGATCTGCTGGGGCGTGAACTCGTGGATCGCCAGCCCGGCGCCCGCCATCGCAGCCAGCGCGACCCCGCGGGCCTGCCCCAAGATGAGCGCCGCCCGGGCGTTGTGCTGCACGAAGACGGTCTCGATGGCGGCCTCGGTGGGCTGGTGCCGGGCGATGACCTCGCTGAGGGCGGCCAGCAGGCGGGCGAGCCGGTCGGCCAGCGGGGCGCCGTCGGTCAACACCACCACCCCGTTGTCCACGTGCACCAGCCGGGTGCCGTCTCGCTCAACGATCCCCCAGCCGCACAGCCGCGAGCCGGGATCGACCCCCAGCACCCGGACCGCGCGGGTCATCGGCCGGCTCCGCCAAAGGAGGCCGCGCGGCGTGCGGGCGGGGGGCAGGCGCAGGGCGCGGGGCTCGGCATCAAGGCTCCATCGCAGGGGCGTCGTCGCCCGAGGCGCAGACACAGCGGGGGGACCGGTACGCTGGCATACGGCGGTTTCGGTCGGCAACCCACCTGCCGTAGCATCCGCCGATGCACCGCGCCCGCACCGCCCGATCCCTGCCCGTCACCCTCGCCCTCCTGTGCGGGTGGCTCCTCACCGCGTGCGGCGCCGCGCCCGCGCCGCTGCCCCCTCCAGAGGCGCCCCGAGCGGTGGTCCAGCCGCCCCCGCCTCCTCCCGTCGGCCCGCGGGCGACGGTGATCCGGCTGCCGGCAGGGGCGCCGCTGGTGGCCGCCGGGCTGGCGCGCGAGGGCGACCTGCTGATGCAGAGCGCCGGCATGGTCACGCTGCTCGCCGGGGCCCAACACCCGGGGCCAGGCGGGGGGGGTGGGCACGTCATCAGCGTCGGCCCGGACCCCGATCCGGCGCTCCTGGCGGAGTTCGGCGGGCTGGTGCCGGTGGTCGACGCCGACGGCCGGCGGCCCCTCCGGGCGCGCCAGATCGACATCGTCGAGGCCGATGGGCCCACCGCCCTGGTCCGCGTGGTGGGCCACCCGCTGGATGACCCTGATCTGCGGATGAGCGTCGAGTACCGCATGGACGCCACCGCCGCGGCGCTGCGGGTCCGCGTGCGGCTGGAGAACCGCAGCGCGGGCCGCCACCCCAGCGTGGGCCCCGCCTGGCTGGCCCGGTGGGGCGCCCTGGAGCCGGTGGTCCCGGGCCTGGGCGTGGCGCCGGTGGCGCAGCGCGCGAGCGCGGCGTGGCTGGCGGCGGATGGGGACGCCCTGGCGGTCGCCCTGGCGCGCAACGGCGGCCTGTGGACGGCGGCCCATGGACCGGGCTGGTCGGTGGCGGCCCCCTCGCGGCTGGGGCTGGCCCCCAAGGCGACGGTGGAGGACGAGATCCGGGTGCACGTGTCCCGCGGGGACGCGGCCGCCGCGGTGCGCCCGCTGCTGTCTGCAGGGGGCATCGTGTACCGCGAGTGGCAGGGCCAGGTGGTCGATCCCCAGGGCCGGGGGGTGGCCGGCGCGTCGGTCCTGCTGACCGATCGCCAAGGCCGCGCGGTCGTGCGTGGCCGGGCCGACGCGGCCGGCCGCTACACCCTGGGCGTGCCCTTGGGGGACGGCCAGGGCGTGCAGGCGACCGCCGAGGGGCGGGCCGCGTCGCCGCGGATCGACCTGGGCCTCGGCAACCCGCCCCCCCTCACCGTGGGCGCGGCCGGGCAGGTGTCGGTCGCCATCGTCACTGAGGGTGGCGCGCCCACGCCGGCGCGGCTGTGGTTCGAGGGGCCGCTGTCGATGCCACCGGTCGACGTCCTCGAGGGGGCGGTCACCGTGCAGCTGCCCCCGGGCCCCTGGACCGTCCATGCCGCCCCGGG
>JAUHVS010000373.1 GCA_030424955.1 bacterium
AGGCCGGCGTCGGCGGGGGGCAGATCGGCGTCGTCGGGCACGCCCCCGTCGGGGGCGGGCGGCTCGACGGGCTGGTCGGGCACCGGCTGGCTGAGCACCTGGATGATCCACTCCACGCTCTGGTTGTCGCCCCGGCTGTACTTCGCGGCCAGCCGCTCGTCGTACAGGCCGCCGGCCGTCTCGGCGTCGCCGTAGAACTCGGCGGCCAGCTCACCGGCGGCGATCAGCTCGGCGTGGTTGAGCGCCGGGAAGAAGCGGGCCTCGGCCACCTGGGCGCCCTGGGCGGTCAGGCCCTCGTCGTTCAGCGCGCTGTCGACGAAGAGCAGCCCGTCGCTGGCGCCCGAGATCTCGCCCAGGAAGGCGGTGCCCGCGAAGAGCCGCGGCAGGTCGTCGGCGAAGGCCTCGCTCCACCAGGGGAACAGGCCGCCCAGGGAGGCCTCGACCAGGTCCTCCCAGGTCATGCGCCGCTCGGCGGCGTCCGCGTCGCCCCAGAAGCCCTGCAGCAGCTCAGCGCCCAGGGCGCCCACGCTCAAGATCGGGTTGCCGCCCGCGCCCAGGTAGATCTGCACGTCGGGGGCCACGCCCTGGCCCTGCAGGGTGGCGATGACGTCGCCGGCCTGCTCGATGGCCACGGCGATGCCGGGGGAGCTGGAGTACAGGCCCAGGCCGCCGTAGTAGGTGGTGAACCAGTCCTGCTGGATGGCGTAGGCGCCGAGGCTGGCGTTGCTGCCCGGCAGGCCGTGCAGGCCGCTCAGGTCGGCGAGCAGCTGGCGCTGGCCGGGGAAGTGGTCGCCGCCCTCGCGGTAGACGCTGGCGGGCTGCCAGTCCTCGCTCCACAGCAGGTTGACGGTGGTGCCGGGGTAGTAGGTGGTCCACGAGGTCGGGGCGTCCAGGGGGGTGTCCTGGGCGGCGAAGAAGTTCTGCGCGGGCCAGCGGAACACGGTGTCCAGGCCCGCGTTGGGCGCCCCCATCAGCACCAGCCGGCCCACGTCGCCGCGGTAGCGGGTGCCCGCCTGCTGGTAGGCGGGGTGGGGCCCCGACCAGTCGGCGTCGGCGGTGTTGCTGACGTAGATGCGGGTGCTCTGGCCACCCTTGCTGTAGCCCACCAGGTCCACCTTGACCTGCCCGTGGCGCTGGCTCGCCAGCTCGACCACGTTGGCCACCTGCTCGGCCTGCAGGAAGTTGTCGCCGTGGCGGTGGGCGAAGGTGGGCGCGTAGACGTGGAAGCCCGCGCGGCTCAGGGACACCGCCAGGAAGCTCATGGAGCGCAGGGCGTTGTCGCCGGCGCCGGTCACCAGCACCACCGGCCGGGTCTTGACGGCCACCAGCGGCGCGGGCGGGTAGTAGTGCACCACCACGTCGCGGCTGTGGGGCGCGGGGGTGCCGAAGCAGTCGGCCACCAGCCGGCCACCGGTGATGTCGTCGGCGCCGGCGGTCCACTGGGTCTGGGGCAGGAAGGCCTCTTGGGTGAACAGGCCCTCGGCGGCGTCGCGGTACAGCCAGGTCTGCCAGCGCAGGGGGGCCAGGTCGCCGCACTCGGCGACGCGCTCGAAGGTGGGCGAGGCGAGCAGCGGCGGGGCGGCGAGCAGGCCGACGGCGAGGGCCAGGCGGTGGGCGATCATTCGGGGGCCTCGTCGTCGCCGGGGGGCGCGCTGGTGGCCGCGGCGGGGGCGTCCCCACGGGGGCGCAGCAGGCGGCCCAGGCCGCCCAGCAGCTCGCTCGGGCCGGGCGCCATGCGCCGCATCAGGTCCAGGTTATCCTTCATGGCCCGCTGGGCCACGCTGAAGCTCGACAGGGTCAGCCCCAGGTAGTGGCCGAACAGGCGCATGAGGCTGCGGTCCTCGATCTCGATGACCGTCTGCAGGAAGTCCTCGGGCAGGAAGTCGAGCTTGAAGGCGTGGGCGTCGGTGAGCAGCACCTGCACCATCGTGCGGCGGGTGAGATCCTCGCCGCTGGTGGCGTCCACCACCTTCACCCGCCGCCCGCTGGCCAGATCCCCCGCGAGGTCGTCGAGGGTGATGTAGGCGCTGCGGCCCGTGTCGTACAGGCGCCGGTTGCGGTAGCGCTTGATCAAGATCGGCGGCACGGCGGCCTCCTCTGCCTGCGGGGCGGGGCCCGTAGCATGGGCGCTCGACAGGGTCGGCGCAAACGCGCTCAGCAGGCTCATGGCGTGGCCACCGGCGCGCGCTGGATGGTGCTCAAGATGAGCGTGGCGACGGCGGCGGGATCTTCGATCTGCAGCATGTGCCCCAGGCCCGGCCACACGGCCACGTGGGCCCACGGGAGCAGGCGCCGGGCCTTGTCGGCCACGGACTCGGGATCGTCGCCGTGCAGGATCGGGTTGGGGATCAGCTTGTCGTCGGCGCCGAAGACCACCGCGGTGGGCATGCGCAGGGTGTTGAGCCGGTCGGCCACCGGGGCGTCGAGCATGGCGTGGATGCTCTTGAACACCGCGTACAGGTAGGGGTCGAAGTCCGCTGCGCCCGTGACCCGCACCCGCTCCTCGAGGTGGTGCTCGGCCTCGGGGCTCCAGCGGCCAAACACGTTCTTGCGGTAGTGCGCGCGCAGCTGCGCCTCGTCGCGGGCCTTGAAGGCCTGGGTGGTGCTGACCTGCTTGAGCCAGCGGGCCTCGCCGGCGGTGAAGGTCTCGATGCCGGCGGGGGCCACCAGCACCAGCGCGCGCACCCGCTCAGGCCACGCCAGGGCCAGGTGCAGGGCGATCTGGCCGCCCATGGAGTGCCCCACCAGGGTGACCGGGCCCGTGATCTTCAGGTGGTCGAGCAGCGCCACCACCCGCTGGGCCTGGGTGGGCAGGCTGTAGTCGCCCTGGGGCTTGGCCGAGCGGCCGTGGCCCAGCAGGTCGGGCACGATGACGCTGTGCTCGCTCGCGAGCAGGGCGGGCAGCACGGGGGTCCAGTAGCCGGCGTGCTCGCCCAGGCCGTGCAGCAGCACGATGGGGTCGCCCAGGCCGGCCTGGTAGACGGCGGTGGGCTGGCCCCCGATGGGCACGGTGCTCATCAGCCCGGGGGCCGACAGGTCGCGGAACTCGAGGGGGGCCATGCGCGTGTACTTTCCCTGGGCGCAGCCGGCGAGCAGGGCCAGCGCGAGCCACAGCAGTGGGCGGGTGGGGCGGCCCATCAGAAGTGCACCCAGGTGGCCGACAGGTAGGCGGTCCACGGGCGGCTCTCGGGCAGCGGATCTTCGCTGACGCGGCCCTCGAGGAACTTGCCCAGCCGCACGACGGCGCCGTGGGCGCCGAGCCACAGGAAGGGCATGGGGCGGTAGAGCAGCTCCAGGTTGCCCTCGACGCCGATGAAGCGGTCGTCGCCGGCGGGCACCGCGGCGGCCTGGGCGGTGGCCACGCCCAGCTTGAGGTTGAGCACGTCGGCCACCAGATCCACCGAGCCGTTGGCGAAGGCCGCCATCACGCCGTAGCCGAGGTTGGCCGGGTCGTACACCACGGCCACCTGCCGGTTGACCACCTTCAGGTCGGGGAAGAGCAGCAGGCTGCGGTGGGTACCGTGCAGGGCGCCGGGCAGGCCGTAGCTGTTGCCGGTGACCACCGACGACAGCGTGCGATCCCCGGGGGTGTCGTCGCCGGTGGCGTAGAGCAGCTCGAGCGAGAGCAGATCGCCGTTGGTGCGGCCCCAGCGCCAGGCGGCCTCGACGTCGAACAGGAAGCCCAGCAGATCGGCGGCGGTGTCGTCGAAGGCAGGGGTGGGGCAGGGCACCCGGGCGTCGGCGGCGCGGCAGGGGCCGGGCTGCACGTCGAACTGCCCCATGTTGGCCACCGCGAAGCCGCTCACGCTCAAGGGGCCGCCGGCGAGCCAGCGGTTGTAGCTGGCGTCCAGGCCCACATAGAACAGGTCGCCCGTGGCCAGGTCGGGGGCCAGCCGGGCGGTGGCGGCGCCGTTGTAGTCGGCCAGCGCGCTGCTGGGCCCGGCGCCCAGGGCCGAGCCGATGCCCTGGCTGCGGTCGCGCAGGTACCACAGGTGGGCGCCCACCTGGGCCTGGCCGCTGACGCCCACCTCGACGTCGGCCATGAGCAGCTGCACGTTGTCGTCGCGGTCGCTCTGGTTCAGGTACAGGTCGAACCAGCTCAGGCGGCCCACCGTGCGGCGGTTGAGCTTGCCAAACAGGCTCACGCCCGCGGCGTCGGTGCCCCACATGGCCAGGTGGGTGCCGCCGTGCATGAGGGTGTCGGGGAACACCTCGGTGGGGTTGTGGGCGCTGTCGGCCAGGGGCTGCAGGCCGATGACCAGCTGCAGGCCGTCGGTGAGCTGGATGTCGGCCAGCAGGCGCTTGGTCTGCAGGTTGACGGTGTCGCCGTTGATGGCCCCGCCGGCGTTGCCGCGGGTGGTGTTGCTGGCGTCGCCGAAGGTGAAGTCGATCTCGAAGGCGGCCTTCAGCTTGGCGCGGCCGTCGAGCAGCGTGGGCGCGTAGGTCATGAAGCCCAGGTAGCGCTGCTCGACGTAGCTCAGGCCGTCATCGTCGGTGGTGGTGCCGTTGGGCCCGTAGAGCCGGCCGGTGAGCAGGCCGTCCACGAGGTCGCTGGTGGACTTCACGTTGGTGCGCGTGCCCCGCGCGAAGAACACGCCGACGTAGGTCAGCGGGCTCTGATCGGCGTTGCCCACGTCCCAGGTGGCCGGGGTCATGGGGGGCGGCGGCAGGGCGGTCTCGAAGCGCTCGGCGCGCTCGGCGGGCGCCCGCTGGCTGGCCCGGTCGGGGCGCGCGGGCGCGGCCGGGGGCGGAGGCCATGAGGAACTGGCTGACCTCGAGAGCCAGGGCCTGGCCGTGGTCGCGGCCGATGAGATTTAGGATCAACTCAAAGGTGGCCATCGCGCCCGCGCCGGTGATGCGGTTGCCGTCGATGACCTGGCGGGCGCGTTCGACGGTGATGTCGGGGAAACGCTCGGTGAAGGCGGTCATCTCGTCCCAGTGGATGGTGGCGCGGTGGCCCTGGAGAAGCCCGGCTTCGGCAAGGAGCCAGGCGCCGGTGTCGAGACCGGCGAGGGTGGGGTAGCGTTTGGCGGCGGCGCGCAGGCTGGCGGAGGTGGCGGTGTGATCGCGGTAATTCCACGAGGGCATGATGAGCAGGAGGTCGCCGGAGGTGCGGCTGAGCCGGTCATGGGGGGCGATGTTCAGGCCGCTGGAACTGGTGACCTGTTCGCCGTTTGGCGTGAGGTAGCGCCAGGCGTAGAGATCGCGGTGGGCCAGGTTGTTGGCGGCGCGCAGGGGCTCGATGGCGTTGGCGAGGCACAGGTTGGAAAAACCCTCGAAGAGAAGCACGTCGACCTGATGTTCGCGTGCGGGCGATTTTTTCCAATTCTGCATGAAGCGAGGTTAATCCGGCACGGTTCGGGAGATCAAGCTGGCTGAGGCTTGCGTCCAACCAGGGAGATTACCGCCATGAATTTTGGTCTCAGTGACGAGCAGGAAATGATCGTGTCAACGGTGCGCAGCTTCGTGGAGCGGGAGATTTATCCCCATGAGGCGGAGGTTGAGGGCACGGGAAAGGTGCCGGAGGGGCTGGGCGAGGAGATCAAGCGCAAGGTCATCGATCTTGGGTTTTATGCCTGCAACTTCCCGGAGGAGGTCGGCGGTGCGGGGCTGAGCCATCTGGATTTCACGTTGGTGGAGCGGGAACTGGGGCGGGGGTCGATGGCTCTGACGCATTTCTTTGGGCGGCCGCAGAACATCCTGATGGCCTGCGAGGGGGAGCAGCGGGAGCGGTATCTGCTGCCGGCCGTGCGGGGCGAGCGGATGGATGCGCTGGCCATGACGGAGCCCGAGGCCGGCTCGGATGTGCGGGGGATGCGCTGTCAGGCGGTGCGCGATGGCGGCGACTGGGTACTGAACGGGTCGAAGCATTTTATCTCCGGGGCGGATCATGCGGATTTCTTCATCGTCTTCGTGGCGACGGGCGTGGATGAGACGCCAAAAGGGCCGAAGAAGCGGATCACGACCTTTCTGGTGGATCGCGGCACGCCGGGGTTTGAGGTGCGCGAGGGCTACCGGTCGGTGTCGCACCGGGGCTATGCGAACTGCATTCTGAATTTCGACAACTGCCGTTTGCCGGATGCCCAGGTGCTGGGCGAGGTGGATGGCGGGTTCGCGGTGATGAACGAATGGCTGTACGCGACGCGGATCACCGTGGCGGCGTTTTGCGTTGGACGGGCGCGGCGGTGCTTTGACATGGCGCTGGACTATGCGGCGGAGCGCAAGCAGTTCGGGCAGCCGATCGGGAAGTTCCAG
>JAUHVS010000374.1 GCA_030424955.1 bacterium
AGCACGGCGTGGCGCCCCGCGCCTTCATCGCGCCCGTGTTCGGGCAGGGCTACACGGTGCGGCCCCTGGCCCACAGGGCCGAGGCGCCCGCGGGCGGCTCAGCGGATGAGGAGCGCCGCGGGCACGGCCTGCGCCAGCCCCCCCGCCAGGGTGGCCAGGGTGATCCGCCCGCGGCTGGCGTCGGTGTGGGCGCGCAGGTAGCGCCAGGTGTGGTGGCTGAGCCACGCGACGGTGAGCGGGCCGGTGACGCGCACCAGGGGCCCCAGGGCGGCGAACCCGCCCAGCGCGTAGGCCACCAGGTCGGGCCACACGACGCTGGCGCACAGCACGGCCCCGTACACGGTCTGCAGGGCCGGGCGGGTGGCGGGATCCGCGCCGACGATCCGCCCCGTCACCCGCGCGAACAGGCCCCCCAGGGCCAGGCACAGCGGGCCGACGTATAGGGCGGCGGTGGCGTAGTAGCCCTCGGCGGGCACGGGCAGGCCGCGGGTCATGCTGGGCGCGTGGCCCCCGCGGGCCAACAGGGCCATCAGTCCGGCCCAGCTGACGCCGAGGATCGCGAGGGCCAGCCAGCCCGCGCCGGGGGGCGCATCGCCAAGCCGTGATGGGCGCACAAGTGCTCGAAATAAGAAGTGAATCATGGGGCTCCCGGCGGCGGCGTGGGGTGGCGGGCGCCCCTGGGTGGCCGGTCCGCTGTCTCCGAGGGGCCGGCCACGCCGGGCGCCCAGCGGCCTTACGGTGCCCGACGGCGCGCTGGGCGTCGAGGGCCGACCGCCCCGCGCTGAGGGGGCCCCGCAGGGCCGGGCGCGCGGGCGGGTTGTGACCGGGGGGGCGCCGCTGGTAAGCCCCGGCCATGCACGCCCGCTTACCCATTGACGATCTTCGCCCCGCCTTCGACGCCCAGATCGGCCAGACGCCCCTGGTGATCTCGGCGCCGACGGGCTCGGGGAAGTCCACCCAGGTGCCCCGCTGGCTGCGCAGCCGCGGTCGGGTGCTGGTGGTGGAGCCCCGGCGGGTGGCCTGCCGCAGCCTCGCGCAGCGGGTCGCCGAGCTTGAGGGCACCCGCCTGGGCGACGCCGTGGGCTACCGGGTGCGCGACGACGACCAGGCCGGGCCCTCGACCGAGGTGCTCTTCGTCACCCCAGGCGTCGCGCTGCGCATGATGGCGGACGACGGGGCCCAGGGCTTCGCGTCGGTGGTGCTGGACGAGTTCCACGAGCGCAGCCTCGACACGGACCTGCTGCTGGGGCTGTTCCAGACCCGCTTCACCGGGGCGCTGGTGGTGATGTCGGCCACCCTGGCGGGGGATCTGCTGGCCACGCACCTGGGCGGCGTGCACCTGGCGGGGGAGGGGCGGCTGCACCCGGTCGACATCCGCTACATCGACGACGGGCGCACGCTGCCCCACGACCGCGACCTCACGGGGCGGGTGGCGAGCGCCCTGGACGCCGCCCGCGACCTGCCGGGGGACGTGCTGGTGTTCCTGCCCGGCAAGGCCGAGATCAGCGCCTGCGAGGCGCGGCTGTCGGGCCGCCCCGGCTGGACGGCCGTGCCCCTGCACGGCGGGCTGACGCTGGCGGGCCAGGGCCGCGCCTTCGCCCCGGTGAAGGGCCGCAAGGTCATCCTGGCGACCAACGTGGCCGAGACGTCGCTGACCCTGCCGGGCATCGGGGTGGTCATCGACGCCGGGCTGGTGCGGCGCACCCGCTACGCCGGGGGCCGCGGCTTCTTGACGCTGATGCCGGTGGCGCAGGACAGCGCCGATCAGCGGGCGGGCCGCGCGGGGCGCCTGGGGCCGGGCGTGTGCCTGCGGCTGTGGAGCCCTCGGGCGCGGCTCGACGCCCACACGCCCCCCGAGATCCACCGCGAGAGCCTGGTGCCGCTGGTGCTGTCGGCGGCCGCCTGCGGGGCGGTGCTGGATGACCTGCCCTTCGTGGATCCGCCCAAGGCCCACGCGCTGGCGACGGCCCGCGAGGAGCTGCGGGCGCTGGGCGCGCTGGCCGACGACGACACCCTCAGCCCCACGGGGCAGGCGCTGTTCGGGCTGCCCCTGGACGCCCCGCTGGGCCGGCTGCTGGTGGAGGCCCGCGGCACCGACGTGCTGCCCGAGATGGTGGACCTGGTGGCCGCGCTGGCGGTGGGCCGGCCCCTGTGGCAGCCGGGGCCGCGGCCCCAGGACCCCGACGACGACCTGCGGGCGAGCGGCTGCGATGCCACGGCGATGATCCGCGCCGTGCGCGAGGGGGTGCCGGAGCGCCACGGGCTGCGGGCCTTCACCCTCAGCGAGGCCCGCCGCATCGCGCGGCGGCTGCGGACGGCGTTCAAGCTGCCGCCGACGCCCCCGGACCGGCCCATCGACCGCCGCGCCCTGGCGCTCGTGGCGCTGCAGGGGGATCCACGGCTCGCGCACATGGCCCGGCGGCGCAAGAGGGACATCGCCTGGAGCAACGGCGGCACCGAGCTTGCCCTGGGCCGCGAGTGCGCGCTGGGGCCGCTGCTCGAGACCCCCGAGGGGCGGCACATCGAGGCGGCGCTGGTGTTGGAGAGCCGGGCTTTGGGCCTCGACGAGCGGCGCACGGCGCTGCTGATCACCTGCGCCATGCCCGTGCCCATCCCGTGGCTGGTGGCGGCCGGCGTAGGCCGCGCGCGGGTGGGCCAGGTGAAGGCCCAGCGGGGCCGGCTGGTGGCCGAGGTGGAGCGGGTGCACGCCCGGCGGGTGCTGGCCACCGAAGAGACCGTGCCCGAGGGCGCGCTGGCCCGGGAGGCCCTCGCCCGGGTGTTCCTGGAGGGGCGCCTGTGGCGGGACACGCTGGCGGCCACCAAGGACCGGCTCGCGGCGCGGGCCCTGCACGCCCAGCTCGCGCAGGCCGCGAACCCGACCGGCGCGCCGGTGGGGCCCGAGGTGCCCGATCTGGAGGCGTGGGTCACCGCCCGCATCGCCGAGCTGGGCGTGGAGTCGGGCACGGATCTCGCGCTGCTGTCGCCCGGCGACCTGCTGGCCGAGGACCTGCCCGCGTGGGAGCGCGAGGCCCTCGATCGCGACTTCCCCCGGCAGCTCGACTACAGCGACGCCACCTTCGAGGTCACCTACGATCCGCAGCGGCGCTGGGTGGTGCTGAGCCAGGTCGCCGGCGGCCGCAAGGATCCGCCGCCCGTGGCGTGGCTGCCGAGCTTCCGCGGGTTCGGCGTGGAGTGGCGCCGCCGCCAGCACACCCGGGTGCTGAAGCCGCGGCCCTGACCGATGCGTGGGCGCGCATGCGCCGTGTTGCGCCCCTGGCACGCACGGGCTACTTTGCCCGCTCCAAAAAGACCTGCGGTGGAGGACAAGCCCATGGGCGTTGCTCGCAAGGCTCGCGCGGGCTGGGGTCGGCTCTCAGCCACGATCCTGGCCATCGCGATGGGGGGCGCGGGCTGTACCTGCCTGATGGCCTCCACCGGCGACATGATGGCGGACTACACCGTCGAGCACCTCAACCCCTTCATGATCGGCTTTGGCGACCTGGGCATGGCCTGCGAGCTGGCCCAGTCCGTCGGCGGCCAGCTGCTGAGCTTCGAGCGCATCACCGACGCCCCGAACAAGGCGGCCGTGGCCACCATGGCGAGCGCCGGCGCCTGCACCGAGGCCCAGATCTGGGAGCATGAGCTGCGCAGCCTGCGGGCCATCAAGCGACGCGACGGCGCCGAGGCCAAGGACGCCCGCCTCGCCGAGAAGCGCGGCCACGCCGTGGCGGCCTGGCGCTATCAGAAGGCCAGCACCTACCTGGCGGCGGCCTACAAGGCCAAGCCGGACGCCTGCCCCGAGCTCGACAGCCGCGAAGATGAGCTGACCTGGCTGCTGGGCAACATCGCCGGCGTGCAGGCCGTGCAGCACGACCGCGCGGTCGGCGGCATGGTGGGCGTGTCGCTGGATGTGCCCCGCCGATCCGCCCGACACATTCGCTGTTTGAACAATGAGCGCTGGTGGGGGGTCCCGGCGGCGCTCGAGGCGGCGGTGTGGACCGGCATCCCTGGCGCGGCACCGGAAGGCGCCGATCCGTGGAAGCAGATGGCCGACGCGGCCGCCATCGGGCGTGAGACGGGGGTGAGGCTCTCCCTGGCCATCTGGGCTCAGGCTGCCGCCGCCGCTGGCCGCACGGACGAAGTCCGGCAGGTGATCCGAGCGTTCAAGGCGGCGGGCCAGGCCAAGGCCGCGCCGGCGCAGTGGAAGCTGCTCGACATGAACGCACAGGCGCAGATCCTGGCGCTCTCGGATCGCCTCTGGACCGAGGCCACTGGGCATCGCACCCCGACAGGCGCCTTGGGCACCTTCTGGGACGACGGCGCCGAGGCGGACGGGGGCGACGACGATCTGCTCGATGACCTGGGGGGCGACGCCGCCGACCCCGCGCCCAGCGAGCCGCCGGCGGCCGAGACGACCGACGGCGACATCTGACCGGTTTCTGAACGGTTCTCGACCCCGAGCTGGAGTGACCCGATGCGCACCTTGCTGACCACCGCCCTCGCCCTCGCGATGGCTGCCCCCGCGGCGGCCGCCGTCGATAAGACGCTGTGCGTCTATGACCCGAGCGGCGCCAACGGCGACATCTTCAACCTCACCAAGGACTACCGCACCGAGGCCTTGAGCTGGGGCGTGTCCTTCGAGCTGAAGCCCTACACCGACGAGAAGACGGCGTCCGAGGACTTCAAGGCCAAGAAGTGCGACGCGGTGCTGATGACCGGCACCCGCGGCCGCGACTTCCTGAAGTTCGCCGGCACCCTCGAGGGCATGGGCGCGCTGCCCGAGTACGGGGAGCTCAAGACCGTCGTGAAGAAGCTCGGCAGCGCCAAGGCCGCCGGCCTGATGCGCAGCGGCGACTACGAGACGGCCGCCATCTTCCCGGGCGGCGCGGTGTACCTGATGGTGCGCGACCGCGAGGTCAACACCGTCGCGAAGCTGGCCGGTCGCAAGCTGGCCACGCTGGACTTCGACGAGGCCGCCAAGATCATGGTCAAGCTGGTGGGCGCGTCCCTCGTGCCCGCCGACATCAGCACCTTCGCCAGCATGTTCAACAACGGCAGCGTCGAGGCGGCCTACGCCCCGGCCACGGCCTACAAGGCGCTCGAGCTGTACAAGGGCATCGGCAACACGGGCGGCGTGATCCGCTACCCGCTGGCGCAGATGACCCTGCAGCTGATGATCCGCCACGCGGACTTCCCGGCGGACTTCGCGGCCAAGTCCCGGGCGTTCGCCGCCCAGAACTTCGGCAAGTTCCTCAACGTGGTGAAGAAGGCGGACGCGTCGATCCCGGCCAAGCACTGGATCGACATCCCCGAGGCGGATCGCACCAAGTACGACCAGATGTTCCTGGACGTGCGCGTGCGGCTCCGCGACCAGGAGAAGGTCTACGACGGGCGCGCCCTCAAGCTGATGCGCAAGGTGCGCTGCCAGCGCGACGCCGCCCGCGCCGAGTGTGCCCAGAAGCGCGAGTAACGGCCCGTCCGCGGGCAGGGGAGAGCGCCGCTTGCACGGCCACGATCCGAAGCACGTGAACCGCCTGCGGTTGTGGGTGTCGAGCACCCCCGCCGTGGTGCTGCTCCTCACGGTCATCAGCTACAACAGCCTGGTGCTGGTCTACAGCCAGCTGTCGAAGCTCGGCGAGCGCATGTACCCCGGCTACAACCGGCTGCTGCGCACCGAGCCCACCCTGCCCAGCTGTGACGTGGACGCCCTCAAGGCCCAGCTCGCGGCCGTGTCGGCGCCCGCCGCCGCGGCGCCCGCGGGCGGCGGGGACGCGGTCGA
The DNA here is from genome assembly GCA_030424955.1 of bacterium. Lineage (GTDB taxonomy): Bacteria > Myxococcota_A > Bradymonadia > UBA7976 > UBA1532 > JACKDL01. The sequence continues at coordinate 5,780 of JAUHVS010000374.1, forward strand.
CGCGCTCTTCGATGACGACGACGCCGCCCCCGCGGCGAAGCCCGCGCCCGAGGGCGACGCGGTCGACGCGCTCTTCGACGACGACGAGGCCCCCGCGGCGAAGCCCGCGCCCGCGCCTGCGGGCGACGCGGTCGACGCGCTGTTCGACGACGAGGGCGAGGCGCCCGCCGCGACGCCGGACGCCGCCGGCGACTCGGTGGACGCGCTGTTCGACGACGACGATGAGGGCGAGGCGAAGGGGGCCACGGGCCCGCCGCCGGCCGTGCAGGCCCTGATCCAAGGCCGCAGCGGCGGTGCGCCGTCGACCTCGGTCGCTGCCGTGCCGCGCGCAACCTCGTCCACGCCGGCGCCGACCTGCCGCCCGTCGAGGTGGACGGTCTCGGTCCCTCCGCCCCGACCGTCGCCCCCTTCGACGCCACCGCCCGCGCCGGCATCACCCTCGACATCGACGGCGGGGTCTCCC